>JBFLWK010000046.1 GCA_040757695.1 Elusimicrobiota bacterium | reverse complement strand
ATCGGGATTTTAAGTATCCAGACATTTCTGCGAGAATCAGCGTCCCAAAAAACCATTCTGGAATGACATACGATGCACGGAATGACAAATCAGATGAGATTGCTTCGGCTACGCCTCGCAATGACAAGATGAAAAAAATTATTTTACTTATTACCTTATTACTTTATTACTTTATCACCTGCCTTTATTCTGAAGTGGGTATTGGTCTTGGCTGGCCGTATCTCGGATTAAAATACAATTTTTCAAGACGGCTTGGCAGTGAAATAAGATGTGCAACAGGTGAAGGGATAAATGTTTATGCGGGTAGGGGATATTGGAATTATTATTCAAGCAGAAAATTGACAGGATTTACAGGATTAGAAGGCGGGTATATTTCATTTGATACTTTGGACACAAAAGGCACGGGATATGAAGGTTCTGTGTTTCTTGGTGGCGAGTATTTTATATTGAAAAAATTAAGTTTCGTAATTGATTTTTCACCAACATTTATCAGTTTGAAATCTGATGATTTTGATATAGATGGAACCGAGTGGGTAGCTAATTTGGCATTATATTTTTATTTTGGGAAGGAACGCGGAACAGACGCAGAAACTGAACGCAGAACAGACGCAGAACCTAAAGGCGAGATTGCCACAATAGAAACAAAGGGAGCAGACCAAGGGTCTGCGACTACAAATGACAGTGAAAAAAAGAAATTGATGCGAGAACATTTCAATAAAGCGGGGCAGTTGTATCAGCAGAAAAAATGATACCGTTGACACTTCGCTAAAAGTTAATTTACCACAGAGAAAACCACAGAGTTCGCAGAAAAAACAGCAACGAAACAAACTCTCTCTATTTTGTTCTCCGTGTTCTCCGCGTCTCTGTGGTTACGAAGTTTGCTTGCAAAACTTAATAATTTTTATATTCGTTCTGTTCTGTAAATCAAAATTGCAGCAATCACTAAAAATAAAATATTTGCAAACCATGCGGACACAACAGGGCTCAAAGTTCGGCTCATTCCTAACGCCATTGAGATAGATACTGCACCCCAGTATAAAAAACCAATAAAAATTGCGACTGCAAACGAGAATATTTTCGCAGTTCTCGCCATCTTTACCGCAAACGGTATTCCTAAAAGCAGCATTACTAATATCGCGAATGGTTTCGCCAGTTTGGAGTGTTTGTGGGTTTGTTCCTGATGTGATGGAATACCTGATTTGTCTAATCTAACTATCAGTTGGGCTAACTCGTTATATGTCATCTCATCTGGGTTTCGTTTTATATTTAGAAATTCAGATGGCTTCTTGTCAAACGGTATCTTTTTTGTTCTGAACTTCTTTATAGAATACCTGTTATTACTAAACCGGCTAAAACTTACATCAACAAGTTCTAAATTGCCTTCTTTCCAGAATGCCTCTCTGGCAACAATTTTTTCAGTTAACTTCATATTAGCATCAAGTTCAAGCAGAATCAGTCCTGTTATTTTTTCAGTTTTTGGGTCTATCGTTTTGGCAGAAAAAATTTTGTCATTTTCAATCTGGACGATATTGTAGCCCTGAGCCAGTTGAGGTTTCTGTTTTTTGATTTTGTACTTCCAGATTCTTGTATAATGCTTATTTGAGTTTACCAGCACTGTATTATTAAAAAAAACAAAAAAAATTGTCAGAAATAATCCAGTAAAAATTACAGATACTGAAACCCGTAAAATACTCAAACCTGAAGTTCTTAATGCAGTAATTTCGTTATTTCTTGCTAAATCACCGAGTGAAAACAGTACTGCCAACAGTCCTGCGACTGGGAATACAAGTGCGAACCAGTTCGGTAATGAATACCATAAAGAAAGCAAAAATAACGAAAGCGGTGCGTTGAACTTAAAAATTATATTAATCCGGTCAAAAATATATGTTATACAGATAATAAATAAGAAAATTACAACTGATAGAAGTAACGATTTCAGAAATGCTCTTAATAGATATCTATCAACGATTTTCATTATTTTTTTGCGATGCTTGTTGTCAGTTTAATCCCGACAAGCCCGATGACAAAATTAGGTAGCCAAACCGCGAATATCGGATTCATAAAGCCCTTCTCACCCAAAGTTGTGCTTGTAATCAACAGAATATAATAAACAAAAATTAAACCAACTGTTACAGCGATACCAAAACTTTTTGCCCGTTTTTTAGGCAGTAATGAAAGCGGAACTGCGATAATTACAAATATAATACCTGCCCAGCCAATTGCATACCTGAGATAGTATTCGGTAATATAAGAATTTTTTAGATAAGCCGGTCCGGTTTTTGCTTTTTTCAATAACATGCTTGAGTTCAACTCTCTACAGCCACTTTCTCGTCTGTCAAGGAAATCCATTTTTTCAGATGTTTGAAGTATCAGGTCATTACTATCAAAACTGCATAGCGTGAAATCGCCAATTTTTTGTAGATTTTCTTGTAATGTCGTTCCTGTATTAAGCCGAAAAAAAGTACCTCTACCACCCCCACCTTCACCACCTCCCCCTTCTGCAATTGCCATTTCAGCAGTTTCAGCAATAGTGATTGTTGGCAAATCTGTCTCCCATTTGTAAATAAGCACATTGTGTAAGATATTGTCATTTGTAATTTTTTTAACATAGATATCATAATTCTGGAGTTGAACAAAACTTTTTTCCGCTAACTGCATTACCGGATTTTTGTAAAGTATACGGTAATAAAGCAGTTTGAATTTATGGTTTGCTGACGGCGCTACTGTAGAATTAAAATAAAGCATAATCAACGACAAAAAAAACGAAACTATCAATACCGGTTTCATAACAGATATTATTGAAATTCCAGCAGTCCGAATTGCGGTTATCTCGTTGTCATCGTTAAGTCGGCAGAATAAAAGCAGTGTTCCTGCCAGAATAGCCATTGGCACTGTGAACATAAAAAGCGATGGTAAGATATACAAAAAAAGTAATAATGTATCTGATAAACCCGCACCTTTGTTTAATAACAAATCAGTGAGGTCAAAAAGCTGGTCCATCAACAGAATAAAAGTAAAAACCAGCAGTGAAACAAAAAACTTCGGAAAAAATTCTTTTATAATGTAGCGGTAGATTATTTTCATAAAAATCACTAATAACCAATCACGAATATCTCCCGAATGTTCAACCCGAATATAACCCAATAATTATTCGGGTAAATTCAGTGCTGTTATTCGGGATTTAATTCGTGTGCCTCTATTCGTAATTATACAAAAAGTACTTGACAAAATCAAGGTTTTTCATTAAAATGTAAAATAATAAAAATGAAAAACAAATCAGCAATTAAGCGATTTAGCGATTTAGCAATTAAGTGGGTTTTACTTACTCACTTACTCACTTACTCACTTACTCACTGTCTCTATGCAGAAGAATTTGATATTGATGACTGGCAGGAAATCCGTCAGCAGAAACAGGAAAAAACATTTCAGGAAGAAACAATAGAGATAGCGAAGCCGGAATCGTTCCAGGCAAGTTCTACAACTGCTGTTTCTGAACCAACTGTGCCTGCGATACTTGCAGAAGGGATTGAACTACCATATGAGTCCAAACTGGCGATTTCAGGCAGAAAGTTTATCGGAATGAAATTTTCTACCTCTAAATATCTGCATACACGCGAAGATAAACGAACCCAGCCGACTGCAGGCGGGTTTGAACTTGCACAGCAACTCCAGGTTCGCGTTAAAGGAACTGTTAAACGAAAAATCAGTGTAAATGTGGACTACGACGATACTGTAGAAAACAAAAAGGATATTTCAATCGTGTATAAAGGCGACCCGGATGAATTCGTTCAGGAAGCCGCATTTGGCGATATCTCGCTCTCACTACCCGGAACAGAGTTTGTTTCTTACGGTAAAGCAGCGTTCGGTGCAATGGCGAAGTTAAAATATAAAAAAGCAAATGCATGGGGTATTTTTTCCAGAACAAAAGGTACAACTGAAACAAAACGGTTTCGTGGTGCGACTACTTTTGAAAAAAAAGAGATAAATGATACCGCATATCTCAGACGAAAATACTATAAACTTGCACTGGATGCATCACATATTCCAATAAAAGCTGGTAGCGAAAAAATTTATGTTGACGACCGTATCGCTACAAACAATACTATTCTTACCTCTACAATTACCGTATCAAAATACGGTATCAGTAATTCAACCGAGTCAGGCACTTTTGACCTTTTGTATCCCGGCAGTGATTACACAATAGATTATGAGAAAGGGATAATTATATTCAGAAAATCTATTTCACAGAATTATGTGATTGCAGTGGACTATGAGAAAAAAGATGGCACAAGAGTTATAGACGATAATCCAGCACAATCGTATAAGATGATAAAAGATGAAACAGAAACACTACAACAATACGAGTTAAAAAATTACTATTCATTAGGTCAGACAAAAATTATCAGAGATGATAACAGAGGCAATTTTATACTGAAAATAATGGATTTAGCACGAAAAGATACGCCTGAAATCGCTAAATATCCGGATAATATAGAAGTAGATTTTGAAACCGGCACTTTCTGGTTTGTCAAAACCAGCACACCATTCCCGCCAACTACATATGCGACATCGCCAACACGAAATTATATAATTTATACAGAATACCGATATAGAACAAAAAACTATCTAATCAGACCGAATATCGTACCGCAATCAGAAAAAATCCTGATGGATGGCAAACCACTCAACAGAGATACGGATTATTTTATAGATTACGATTCCGGTTTTATTACCTTCTTGAATGAAGAAAAAATATCGGATACTACATTGATAGATGTGACATATGAATGGGCGCCATTTGCAGGTCAGATGGAACAGACAGTTGTCGGTGTCCGCGGCGAATATGCGCCGTTTAATAATTTTTCGGTTGGCTCTACATTCCTGTATAATTTTCCAGCCAAACCGCTAACCTCGCCTGATATTCATTCAACACCTGAAAGTATCGCAGTATATGAATTTGATACGCGGACTTCGTTCAAGCACCTGCCATTCCAACCCTCGTTTTCAGGCGAGTATGCTGGAAGTATCAGAGACCCGAATACTTTTGGGAATGCTATAATTGAGAATATGGAAGGTGTAAAACAGGCGGATACATTTTCTACCGACGATGAAAGCTGGAAGTATTCAGCAAATCTGTCTGGTGATGTAACTGCCAGCGGCACGTTTTCGTGGAATAATGTAGAGGTAAAAAATGGTGATATTAACCCGTCAGTGCCTGAAAACGAGCGAGATGCGAAACAACAGGTGCTGAATATTACATACAAACTTAACTCAACCCGAGAAGGGTCAGTAATTTATCCAATCTCTAAACTTGGCCTGGATTATACAAAAAAACTGTTTCTGGAATTCTGGATGTATGGCGATAATTCTAACGATGAAATTACAGTTTCGCTCGGCTCACTGAATGAAGATGCAGATGAGGATGATGTCTTGGATACAGAAGATAAAAACTCTGATGGTGTTTTGAACCCGAATGAGGATACTGGTATCGTGTTTAATCATTCTGACGGCTCTGTTACTATTATCGGCGCTAATAACGGCAAAATTGATACAGAAGATTTAGATGGTGATGGTGTTTTGCGACGGACTGATAATATTCTCGGGAATTACAGCATGGCGACTTTTGTAAATTCAGACGGAACAGTCGGTTTTAAAGATGAAAGCGGAACTACATATAAAAGTATTTCCTGGACGGCGGGCTGGAAACATTTTATAGTGCCATTAGGCGATGTCTCACAATGGATTGCAGTAAAACAGGTTCGTATAACAGTAAAATCGCCACTCGGTAATTCAACAACACGTACTATGCAATTCTCAAATATAGCGCTCGTCGGTAATAAATGGGAAAAACCAACAATTACAGGGGGTGGTAGCAGTGAAATGACCGTAACCGCAATTAACAATGTTGATAATACTAACTATACACCATTATACAAAACATTCCCATCTGTCTACAAAGACCTGTATAATCTTGAAAGCCGTGATTTAGCCGATAAAAAAGAACAGGCACTTCAATTGAAATATACGCTTGAAAACAGTTCACCGACCTCAACTGCGACGACAAGAGTGGTATTTTCTCGCGCAGCTGACTATTCAAAACATAAAGAACTAACATACTTTCTATGGGCTGATAATTCAAAAGGTGCCACATTCTCAATCCAGTTCGGCGCCGAGTCGGCTTACTATGAACATACAATTACTCCAAACTGGTCGGGCTGGAAAAAAATTATACTTAAACTGGTAGATATAAATAAAGATAATAAACCCGATACACTGATATGTAATGCAGGTGAAGGACAGATTATCGCCGTCGGGAATCCGGTATTTACAAATATCTCGCAAATCAAAATAATAGTAAAAAATTTAACTGGCACGAAAATAGAAAATGGCGAAATATGGGTTAACGAAATCTTTCTTGATGACCCGTATAAAATTGTTGGCTATGCACATAGAGAGAATGCCGATTTTGCAGTGCCTGATTGGGCGTCGTTTGGCGCAGCGTATAAATATATAGACCGCGATTTCCAAACACTTACTACCCAGATTGCTAACCGGGATAGTGAGACAATGTCAGGCTATTTTAATATGCCGCAAATATGGTTGCTGAAACCATCGTTTTTAAGATGGATTGCAGTCCCGCTAAATACCGCCGTCTCAAAATCAATAACAACTACACCGTCCGCTGTTCAAACAGGTCCAACAAAACTGGTCTCTATTCTGGATGAAGGTAAGGTTATTTCAGTATCAGGTAATGCCGCAACTTCTGTCACTATACCGCTACTGCCACGATTGTCAGCCACATACTCAAAATCAATCACAGAAACTAATCTGTTATATCAGCGTGATGAAACTAATTCGTATCAGGGTACCTTTGATTACACTAATCCGTTAAAACTTTATGTAACACCTAACGACCTCTCAGGAACATATTCAAGGTCGGATGCATACCGCGGATATCCACAGGAAAAGCCAGTAAATTTTGAGGATTTAACTAAACAGACAACCACATGGTATCTATTGACCTACACTAATAATTATTCAGGCAGAACATCGTTCACACCACTTGGCTGGTTGGAGAACTGGTTTGGAATAAAGCCATTTTCTAATCTGTCACTGCAACCTACATACAAATTTACAGAGACATGGGAACAAAAACGGCTCTCTGATACTGAAAAACCAGCATATCCAAAAAGTGATAGTCAGTCCACAGCCGTTTCTACAGCATTCCGAATTTTTGCGTGGTTTCAACCTTCTGCATCTGTGAGCTCAAACATCAACCAGACATATAACCTTACAATCTCAACTGTGCCACTTACAAGTGGTACAACAGGTCGGACAGAGGCAAATACAAAAACGATTGACCGAACTTCAGGCGGTAGCGTATCTGTCTCGTTGACACCACGCGATATCATTAATTTTAAACCATTAAACTCACTTTCGCTAAATTCGTCATATGAGATTGCCGACGGTGATTCATATGAGAATGTAATCAAAGAAGAATATGTATATAACAAGTTTTTTGTCCGAGATGAAATATGGCATATAAAATCAATCCCGAATAAAATTTATAGCGGGAAACAAAAATCACTCACACTGTCAGATACTATCAGAGCGAATGCACGATATTCGCCGTTTGATTACATAAATTTTCCAGGCAGATTCTCGCCTGTGAACTCCATTACAACAACATCCGCATATTCAAGAACAGACCGACGAACTAATACTACTGGCACTGAAAGCCAGACGATTACTACAAACTGGCCTGATTTAACAGCAGGTATCTCAGAAACCGAAAAGTTCTTCTTTGTTGAAAAATATGTCTCGGATACACAGGTGAATCTAAGATATACAAAAAGAACAACGGATGATTTCGCATTCAAACAGAAAACTAAATTTGACCAATCTGTCTCTAATTCGTATGATTACAGGTTCAACTTTATCAAAAAATTTGACTGCTTTACCTCGTATTCAATCACAAGAAGTTTTAGTAAAAATATCCAGCAAAACAAAATTACTGGCGACGGGACATCCCAATCTGCAGCATTTCAAACGGGTTACCGATGGAAAGATTGGCGGTTTACACCACGATATGATTGGCAAAAAAATTATGAAATAGACGGGACTCCAAAAGTAACTAAAAACTCGGTTAGCCATACCGGTTCACTCGGTATAAATTACGATGTCTCTAAACCAATCACCTGGCAAATACCATTCTCATCTGCAAAACTTGAACTCAAAAATAGGCTCACCATGTCTAGTAGTTTAAAATATGCACGAAGTATTGACACTGTTGTTGATAATAATAATACCGATACCTACTCAGTATCAATAAGTGGTGATTATACCATTTCGGATAATTTAAGGATGAATCTCGGCTCAGCGGGTTCATATTTCCAAAACAGAAAACGAAAACAGGAAGATTACTATTCTATGGAAATATCATCGTCACTTACAATCACATTCTAAATTTTTAATTAAGGTAGGGTGCTGGGGGTTGACTTTTCTTTTTTATTTAGTAAAATGGTTACTTAAGAGATAATAGGTAAATTTTGGTGAAGTTTGTAGGCATGAACTTTTAGTTCACGATTGCGGCTCCGATAATCAAATTTCAGCGACTTGGCTTTTTGTTTTTAAGAAAATAAATTTTTGCGTAAAGGACTGGTTATAAGGAACAGATTAGCAAAAATGGTATGTGGGCTGGTTTTAAGTTTTTCGTTTGTATTTTCTCGCAATCTTTACGCAATACCAAAGAGAATGAACATTCAGGGACGGCTTCTGAATAAACAGACCCAGCAACCGCTTACTACCTCTACAGCTGTAAGGTTTGAGATATATTTGGGTGGTGATGAACAAGGTGGTGGCACACTTTTGTATAAAGAGGATGCAACCGTTCTACCTGATGTTATTGGTCTGTTCTCACATCAGATTGGTTCAGGTCAGATTTTATTCGGTTCACTTTCATCTGATATTTTTAAGAATGAAAACATTTTTCTTCAAATCATAATAAATCCCGACGCGCAGAATCAGGAAGTGCTTCTGCCAAGACAAAAAATGGTCAGTGTTTCTTACGCATTTGTATCTGAGTTCGCCAAGACCGCAGAAAAAGCAATAACAGCAGAAAACGCAACAAACGCAACAAACTCAATTAACGCAATTAACGCAAAGAATGCAGAAACGGTGCATGATGAATCAATCACAACAGAAAAAATTAAAAACCAGACGATAAAAGATGAAGATATACATCCAACTGCAGGAATTTCAGAGACTAAACTCAATATCCACACTCGCTACACCGATAACGAAGCAGTTTCTGCAGTAGAGAAATCAGGGAAATTCTTAAAGCAGGAACAGGATACATTCCAAACAGTAACCGACCGTGGACAGATTTCAACACAAACACTTACAGTTGCAGGATTAGTTTCCACAAGCACCATTCAAGCAGTAAGTTTTATCGGTGATGGTTCACAATTAGCAGATATAAAAGATGCAGAATGCCGAATATCTACAGGGACAATACAGGAACAAATAAATAACCTCGCTGTTTCCACTGGTACATTGACAGAAGACCTGAATAATGTTAAAATAGACACGGGTACTGTAAGGCAGGATTTAACCGCAGTTGCTATTTCAACTGGACAACTCAAAAGTGAAATAAACAAGGTCGCATTATCTACCGGTTCATTGAAAGGCGATATAATTAGCATCGGAGTATCAACCGGCATTCTAAGAACTGACCTGATTTCTGTCCAAATAGACACCGGCACTCTGCGAGCCGATTTGAACAAAGTAGCCCTTTCCACGGGTCCATTACGAACTGATATTAGCAATATAGCAATTTCCACAGGAGTATTACAAATCAACCTGAATGCTGTTGCGTTATCTACTGGTGTATTACGAACTGACTTAAATTTTGTTAAAACAAATACTGGAACATTGAGGACAGATGTGTATAGATTACAACAGGATACAGCAACGCTTCTCGGCAAAACAGAAAAAGCAATAGACAGTGACAAACTCGGTGGTTATACATCCGCATATTTTCTGAACACATCAGCGGAGACACAAACTAAACTTGATGGGTTGAATATACTTGGCAAGGTTGGAATCGGGACGACGAGTCCTGGGGCGACTTTAGATACAAATGGAACTATCAGAGCGACAAGCAATCCCACGCCTAGCTCTGGTGTTGGTGTTGAACTGAAATATTATGCTGGGGGAAATCTTGGAAGTGTTACTTCATATGATAGAACTAATACTGTATACAAGGATTTGGCGTTATTTGGAAGCAATGTCTATCTTCAATCTAGTGGTGGAAGCAGTAATGTTATATTTCTAAAAAGCGATGGTAAAGTCGGCATAGGGACGACGAGTCCGAGTAGAAAATTGGAAGTTAATGGCGAGGTATCAGCAACAAAGTTTTATGGAGATGGAAGGTGGCTGACAAATGTGAGTGGTGTGGATACAGAATGTAGAAAATCAACGGGCACACTTGATACCAAGAAACTTGACAAAACAGCAAAGGCAGCAGACAGCGACAAACTTGATAATCTTGACTCTACACAGTTTTTACGAGGTGACACTGGAACAGTTGTGTATTCCACACATATTGTAAATCTTGCTTTGACAAAATTACAAGCTGGGAATTTACCTTCAAATGTGGTTACTTCTTCAATAGCAGTAAATACCGTCTACACCGATGCGATAAAGGACTCTGCGGTAACATCTGCGAAAATACAAAATGGCACAATAACCAGCAGTGATATTTCACCAAACGCAGGTATAACAAAAGACCAGATTTCTAACACAGGCACTTGGGGCACTGCAGAAATACCATCGTTAGATGCTTCAAAGATAACTACTGGCACTCTTGACAATGCACGGCTAAATTCAAGCGTCTCTCTACTTGGACAGAGCATTGGAACAAGCGAGATAGAAGCTGAATCAATAACAACAGGCAAACTTGTACAGAACATTATTTACTCAACGAATGTGGTAGATGGGCAGATAAAAACATCAGATTTAGCAGATGGTTCTGTGACAACTTCCAAGATAGCACATGGAACAATAGTTGACGCAGATATATCAACAAGTGCTGGGATAAGTGGCAGTAAAATATCTGGATGGAATGGTACAAACTGGAACACAGCATACAGTGAAAGAAGGCAATGGGATGGTGGTTCAACAAATCTTGATGCTACAACAGCCAGGAATGCGTTAGGACTTCGTGGATTTAATTCCGCTTATAAAAGTGATAACGCAGTTTATATCAAATCAGACGGCAGTGTCGGAATTGGCACAACAAATCCAAAAGCAAAATTGGATGTTGGAGGTTATTCCAAAAAGTACGTATTAACAAGACCGGTTCCTAATGTATTAAATGGATATGTGGAACTTGGCACCATCAATGCGATACAGTCATATATCGCCAAAATTTCTATAACAGGTAATCCCGGAAGTTATTTTATAGTATCAAAATACTATATTGTTCCAGTGAATTGGCATTCATCAATTGGCAGATGGGTTACTGTTGTTCCTCTGAATGACACCGGCCCAACGAATGACAATGATTTTACACTTGATGTTTACAGGGTAAATTCATACAGCCCATTAGAATTAAGAATAAGATTATCTCAACTTACAACACCGCCTGTCTCAGGAAGTTTAACAGTGGTTATTGAATTAGAAGGACCTTCTGCACTTGAATTTACAGAAAACAGTGCAACTGGTTTAATGGCTACTCCAACTGCTTTTTATTCGGACTCTGGACTCGTCCTTAAAAAAGGTAACGTCGGCATCGGGACGACGAAGCCGAGTAGAAAACTGGAAGTAGTCGGTGATGTATCTGCAACAAAGTTTTATGGAGATGGAAGTGGGCTGACAAATGTGAGTGGTGTGGATACAGTATGCCGGATTTCTACAGGCGCGATACAGAGGCAGTTAACTACATTAGATACAGAAGTATCAGCAGATACAAATACATTGAATACAACCAAACTTGACAAAACAGCAAAGGCAGCAGACAGCGATAAATTAGACGGGCTTGACTCTACACAATTCGTAAAGGTCTCAACAGCACCTCAAACTGCAGGTCAACTTATTCTCCCATCATCCGCACCTGTGATTTCTGCATCTACATCTACTGGCAAAATCACACTTGCAAATGATACAAAAGTTTTAGGTAATCTATCTATCGGTAAAAGAACCGTTATTATAGGCACATCTACCATCTTCCCGGATGCGATGGAGATCCGGTTTGATGATAAGACGCGGCCGGGATATATTATTGGGAACAATCAATTATGTCTTAAATCAACAGGATACCTGATACTTGAGAGTCAACAAGGGATTTATTCTCCAGCCAATACTCCTGTTGAAATAGATGGTCGGTTAAAATTAGGCGGAATAGTTGAAGGTTCTGTAAAAATTAGTGGAGATATATGTGATTGGACAGGCGGCACACGGCTAACACTTTCAAACACATCGCCCAATGTCAACCTTTCCGGAGATACTAAAATTTATGGGAACTTGAGTGCGAACAATTTAAGTTTGGGCGGAAATTTATCTGTTTGGGGAAACAAAATCTTTAGTTATGGGAACAGACAGCGATTAGAATTTTCAGGCGACACAACAATTTCATCCGGCTCTTTGCAGGTTACCAATAATTTATTTGTTGACGGAAAAATATACGGAACATTAGAGGCTAAAATAGATAATGCGGATAATCTTGACGGGTATGATTCAAGTTATTTTCTTAATTCGTCTGCAATTACCCAGACCAAATCAGGAGGTTTGAACATACTTGGCAATGTAGGTATTGGGATAACCAATCCAGAGGAGAAGCTGCACATCAAAGATGGCAGTATCTGTGTTGATGGGAATTATGCAGCAAGCAATCGGATTATTTTTAGAAATACTGATAATACCTATTACAGTGGCGGTCATCAGTGGGAAATATATCCTACTGGTGGAGCAACAGGCAGTTTAGATTTCTTTGATAGAACAGCCTATCGTAGTACATTATCTTTAGGTAATAACGGTGATGTAAATGTTCAAGGGAATATAAGAGGGTCAGGGGCAATATATACAACTGCCGATGCGGGCTATGCACAAACGCAATTAAGAACTTGGGGACTTTTAGGAGGGGCCGGTTCAATGTATATTGAACCAGGGCCGGGGCAATCATTATATCTTACTGACCAATGGTCTAAAACAGGAACACTTAATATCCAATTTGGCAAAACAGTAGTTAACGGTACTTACAGCACACCACAAGCATTGATATCATATGACGGAAGCAATGGCATTTTCTTTCATGCACAAGGAAGTCCATCGCATACTAACTGGCTGATTGGACAACAGCGAACTATGAGTGGTTTGGAATTTACACCATCTACTACTCCTGGAGGAACAACATTCTCAACACCTGCAATGACAATAGATACTGCAGGGAATGTGAAGGTGAGCGGAAAAATTACTGGGTCTATTTATGACAAAGGTGATGGTGGTGGAGGTAGTATAAAGGTTGTGGATGTTACTTTGAGCGGGGCGGGCAATAATGGTGTGACTGGGGAGGTTGGTGGTGCTTCTGGATACAATAAGGCAATCCCATTTGTGAAAGGTTTTAGAATAAGATCAAAAACTACAGGCCCAAATGTAGATATAGAAGGAATTACAATTAGTATAACTGAGTGCTACACTTCTGGTGATAAAGTTTATGTCACAGCGTATTATTATGTGAACGGTGAAAAGGATAGTTCTGAGAGTTTTCTTACGGTAAGTGTGTTGTTAATGAAAGAATAAAAAAAATTTTTTAGGAGGTGAAAATTTTATGAACAAATATATTTCGGTTTTTTTACTTTCTTTTGTCTGTATGAATTTATTTGCTTTTGAGCGAGAGGATTTCTGGACAGAATGGAAAAATGAAAAAGCAAAGCACTGGCAGATAATGAAAGCGATAAGTGAAGAAAGGAGTGCCCAGAAACAATATTCAGGAGTGGGTATTGATATTTTTGGTCAGAGATTCAGAAATGAGGAATACATACTTCAACCCCGTTTTGACCAGATGAGAGGGATAGTTATCACCTATCGTCAAGAAACACTTAATTATGGTGAATTATTGCTTACTTTTAACCGTGATGTAGATTTATCTCTATATGATAATATTGAGAAGATACAATACCGTTGGATTGGTGACCTTGTTTCCTATTGGCGTACCGATGTGGGGGCTGTTAATCCTGAAGATGTTCGTGCATATGTTGTAGAAGCAGAAGGTATAGTTTCAAATGGGACTGACTATATAAAGGACATAAACAAAGGTGGATATATGGATTATTACCTAAAATTTACTGAATATAAACAGATTGTAAACGGTGTAGAGAAAATAGGATATACAAGAGAAAAAGGGAGTGAGAATCTAAATTGGACTTTTGCAGGTGGGAATTATGAAAGAAAGAGTGTCTATGTCAGGTCTTTTCCTCCTGATATTCCTGATATTATTGAACCTAGCGGACAATTTCAAGATGGGCATGGTGGAATATACGCTGGTGATATTACGACAAATAAATATGGTGATGGTACTTTCCAAAAATGGGAAACTTACTATGCTCAGGTAAAAAATAAAGAAAATTCTAGGGTTAAAGAAGTTATTTATACCGCGAGTGAATTTGAAGGACGAAAAATAGATTTGATTGTGGATTGCGACTACAATTCTAATCCTATGATAAAAGGTGCAAACCCTATTAATTTTTACCAAAATTTGCCTGGTGAGGCGAGCCTTTATCTTGACTATCCTGGCGATTCTCACTATCCCAGTATCAAAAATTAAGGAGGTATTTGTGGCGAAAAAAATTGTAATGGTAGCAGGTTTAATTGGATTATTGGTGTCTATTGGATTAAATGCATATGAACTTGTATCAGGTGTTGGCAAGGTAGAAATTCTTAACAACAGTCAAAAAATTTTATTCAACGATCGAACATCAGATGTAATTACTGTAATGAACTTAGATGGTTCTGGAAAAATAGAATTATCATCTGGAACTGTAACATGTCTTTCTGTTTCACCTAATGAGAAAAAAGTAGCATACAGTTTGCAAGAAGATGAACTATGGTTGATTAACATTGATGGCAGTAATAGAGAAAAGTTGTCTAATTCAAAAGTGAAACAAATAGAATGGCTAGATAACAACACGCTTCTTTATACTGCCGTTGATGAACAAAAAACCACAATAAATATTTATAATCTTGAAACAAGGGCAAACAAAACAGTTTTTGAAGGAGTATCTATAAAGAAAGGGAAATAGTCGTCCAATATTTTTGAAGGAGTATCGTATCCGAAATGAGAAGAAGAAAATTTATTTATTTTTTGGTTATTAGCAGTATAATTAAATTTTTGCAGTTCAGTGTATATGCAAAGCCGGATGTGGAATCGTTAATCAGTATCAGTGCGGGTGGTGGTAGTGATTTTTTTGAAGGGAATGCAGGTTCTTTTACTGGCAATTTTAATATTGATTTTATACCAGCTTTAAGATTCAGCGATAATACTGCTCTTCTGCCGTGTTATAGTGGCTCGTATCAAGGTGTGCAGCAATTACAGCAACTTGCAGAAGGTGGTTATCTTTATCAGGGCGAATTAAATAATATAGTTTCTTTTATACTGTTGAAAAAACTTAAATCGGGCTTGATATTAAAACCAAAGATTGGCTATAAACTGCAATTGTTGAAAGAAACAATAGACGAGAATTGGTTTGAAGGACTGTACGATTTCCATAAATTGAATTGCGGTATAGAACTTGAGAAGAAAAGAGATAATTCTAAAATGAATCTTGGCTATGAATTTAACTGGCTGATTTTTCCGAATTATGAATCACTTGCATCATATATGGGATTCTATCAGCCGGGAAAGGACCTCTTTGATTGTTTGGTGAATGAATTATTTATAAAAAGAGCAAGCCCGTTCTTAAAGAAAATGTCAATTGAGTATGGCTACAATTTTACCTACAAGTATTTTACCGACCAGAAAAAAGTGCTGGAAACAACCGGGTATTCTTCAACTAACAGGTATGATTTAATAAATAGTTTAGGTTTGAATTTGGCTTATCCATTAAAAGAATTTAAGTTACTAAAGATGCGAATAAAAACATTGTCGGGCTTAAACTATGATTTCACCTATAACTATTCAAACCAAAACTACTGGGAACGAACAACGTTGATGTATATTGGCGGGTATTATAATTATCTTGAAAACAATATTGGACCGTCATTTACATTTTATTTTTCGCCATATCTAATGGGTTTAACTTTATCATATGAGTTCTCGTTGAGAAATTATCTTAACAGACCACTCCAAACTGTAAGCGGTATCTATGGTGAAGACAAGATAAATCAGAAGAAACATACAATCAGTGTGAGAACAGATTTACCGATATACAAAAGATTATCTGGCTATGCACTTTTTAACTGGCAAAAGGTAATTTCTAATATGGAATATGAACAGTATTACAAATACAATTACACCGCAGGGTATTATTTAGCAGGGCTAACATATAAGTATTAAGTCATAACCCTTCAAACTCGGCGGGATGGTTGGGGTGAGGTATGGGATATAATCTTGTCAGTTGCTCATTTAGCTAAATGAGCAAGTGTAGACAGTTGGAGTAAGATATGTGTTTTAGAAATACAGGAGCGATACAGAGGCAGTTAACTGCATTAGATACAGAAGTATCAGTAGATACCAATACATTGAATACAACCAAACTTGACAAAACAGCGAAGGCAGCAGACAGCGATAAACTGGATGGTTATGATTCAAGTTATTTTCTTGATACATCAGCAACGAGCCAAAAAAAATTAGGCAGCCTGAACATACTTGGCAATGTAGGTATTGGGACAACGATGCCACATTCATCGTTAGAAATAAAAGGGCAAAGTGGGCAGATATTTAATGTAAGTGGTGGCAGTGAGGGACAGGTGAACTGGCGAATTGGCGGACAGATAGCGGTTGATAGAGGTTTTGAGATAACCCCATCAATAGCGGTTGGCAATTTTACATTTTCTAATCCAGCATTGGTAATAAAAAATGATGGCAATGTCGGTATCGGCACGACTAACCCTGCAGGATACAAACTTCAAGTAGTTAAAGATGGTTGGAAGGCAAGATTTTCAGGTTCTGATGGTTACATAGACATTGGCCCTGCAAATCCTGGCTGGGCACATATTTATACTGATAGGCCTAACTTTATTTTTAATAAACCTGTATATTCAATTGGCAATGCTTTCAGCAGTTATGACACTGGAAATTTGTATTTGCAAACGGGTGGAACTACGAGAATGACAATTTTGAATTCAAACGGCAATGTTGGTATAGGCACAACGAATCCTGGATATAAACTTACAGTAAAGGGTGATTATGGCACTCCTCAATCTCTAATCAGTTATGACGGAAGCAATGGCATATTTTTTCATAGCCAAGGTGGAGCGACTCATACTAACTGGCTGATAGGACAACAGCGAACTATGAGTGGTTTGGAATTTACACCATCTACTACTCCTGGAGGAACAACATTCTCAACACCTGCAATGACAATAGATACTGCAGGGAATGTGAAGGTGAGCGGAAAAATATATATTGGTTATGAAACCGAAAATACTGATACTATTGAAATATTTAGAGATAATTATGGTTATGACAAAACGAGATTACGAATAATGGTTGGAGATAATCCTGACTGGCAAAAGGAAGATTATGTAAGTATTGGCGCATGGAATATACAAGCTCGTACATACCAAGATAGTATTCGTTTCTATACAGTCGGCTATAAATCATCTGTAATACATCCAATATCAAATCCAAATAAAGAAATAATTTTTTATTTAAATGTCGCCGAATACCCCGCAGCTTGCTGCGGGGATGAAGGCGACCGACAAATTTTGCCAAATTTTGTATAATGTAATATGTGGAGCTAAGACGAGCAAGTCACGCTGTATATGAACT
>JBFLWK010000045.1 GCA_040757695.1 Elusimicrobiota bacterium | reverse complement strand
ACCCAAGAATTGCAAACGGCTTTCTTCTTTTTATTTTATCTGAAAAATATCCCGAAAAAACTTTTAATAATGATGCTAAACTTTCTGCTATGCCCTCAATCAAGCCGATAATAGTAGGTGTTGCACCAAGCGTTGAAAGATAAACCGCAATCAAAGGATAAACCATCTCCGACGACATGTCGGTCAATAAACTCGTAATTCCCAGAAGAATTATGTTTGACATATACTTAATTTCTCACTTTCTAAAAATTATTATACCTATTTTGTGAGTTGCTTTCAAGTGTCACATTTTTTTCAACGTAGGAAATTATAAAACAACAAATACACCACAGAGAAAAACAGAGGTTCACAGAGAAAGATATAAAAAACTTGGATTTAAGACTTTAGTTGGAATTAAGACTTCAGTCTTTTATAAAACTCTAAAGAGTTAATTCCAAACTCCAAAGAGTTAATTCCATTATTTATTTTTTCTCTGGGACTTTGCGTCTCTGTGGTTCCAAAATTTTCTTGATAAGTCCTGGCATACTACCTCAGCATTGAAAAATTTCCATTCCCAAAAAAGCACTTGACAAACTGCACATTTTGTGTTATACTTTTGCCAGAGATTGTCATGGCGAATTTACTAACCACTAATCGCTCCGATAAAATCGGAACGACTACATTAATCACTGACTGGTTTAAGATTCGTTATTTGTTATTTGGAATTTGCCGTTTACGAGGGGGGGGTAGGTACTACAATTCAAAATTCAAAATTAAAAATGTAAAATTATCTGTAGTTGCAGAGTTTCCTCTGCGTTTTTGTAGTAGCACGCTCTTGGCGTGCTTTTTCTTTTTGTAAAATCTTTTGACTTTGACAGAATTAACAGGATTTTGACTTTATCCAGTAAATCTTGTCAAAATGTAAGCAAATGCTTACATTTGAATTTTGCTCGTCGGTAAATTTTGGTTTTTCAATTAGTACAAATGTACTAAATCATTTTTTACTTAATCTCTTAATTCTTAATTCTCAATTCTCTGCCGCTAACAGGGGGTGATGAAAAATGTCTTTAACAGAAACGACAAAGCGAGAGATTGCGAAAAGAACGTTTGATATTCTTATCTCCAATGCTGATATACTCAAAAAAGCAGGTGTTGAGATTAGACGAAATCGGATGAGTTAAAGAAACTTGTTGATGATGCGTTTTCCGCAGAAGAGAAACAATTAAAGGCGTGGGCAGAATCGCAGAGAGCAACAGAGACATCGCAGAAAGTGACCGCAACCGCTTACAAGAAAGCATCTGATACGATTGACCTTATTGTTGGTGCGTTAGGGAAAGGTGATGCGCTTTCAAAGCGGTTGAGGAATCTGCGTGATGAGATAGCAAAAGAGTCGCTTCGTGGCAAAAGAACAGCCTAATAAAAGATGCGAGGGTTTGGTTGGGTTTCAACCTGGCTGCCTAAGCCCGAAGCATCACACCATCAAGTTAGGCTCCGACAAGTCGGAGCAACTACAAAAAACCGGTATAATGTAGTTTCACGCCCTTGGCGTGATTGTATTGAAATTCCTTACCTCAATATAGACGGCACTTAAGTGCCGTCTATATTTCCAAGAGAATAATGTTTTGGAGATATCGCCGAATGCTTAAGCAATAGAGAATACTCTTTAAGCGACAGGTAATAATGTTAATTCTCTGAAATAACTTATTGTAGTGCGATTTTATATGAAAAAAAAAAGATTGAAAATTTCAAGTCTGGCACAGTTTTGCAGTTTTGCACAGTTTTGCCAGTTTTGCCAGTTTTGCAGTTTTTCAGTTTTTAATTTCAAGTGAGAGGAGGTGATGATACTTTTAATTTGTGTTATGGTCGCGAGGTAAAGAAAGGAGGGACTTTTTATGAAGAAACTGTTAGGTATTAGTAGTTGGGTTTTATGGCTATTGATGTGTGGAATAGTTTTTGTTGGTTGTGCAGGGATGATGCAACAAGTAAAAATGAAGAAAGAAGCAGAAGCAAGAATTGATGCTTTGTATAAATCACCGGTTGTTATAACTGACCAGAATAAATTCAACAAGATAAAAAAGATCACTATTCTGGGTAGTAAATGTCAGATTCCAGGATATGATAAAATCGGTTCTGTTTGTGATAAGTTAAAAGAAAAAATAGAAACAAAAAAACGGTTTGAAGTAGTAACTATTGAAGAAACCACAATAGATTGTCCGCTAAAAATGTCAACCAGAAGAGCGGTTTTCGAGGGTCCTTGGGGTGAATGGGAAACAGATGGCTGGCCTAATAAAGATGATTACATAACTGACCCTGCTATTGGAACAAAAATTGCAGAATTCGGTAAGAAAGCTAATTCCGATGCAGTCCTGGTTGTATGGGTTCCAGCATTTACTACAACGACTACCGGTAAACCTACTGCTTTTAGAGGATATCAACAATGTTGGGGTTGGTATCTATTTTATGCAGAGTTAATTCTTACTGAGGATGGCACAAAGGTCTGGCATGGATTAGCTTCTGTAAGTATTCAGCAGCCTAAGGGAGCATTCCAAACAGTAAGTGGCTTAGCAAAAAAAGCAACAGTTGATTTAGGTGATACCAAATCACCATATGCATATTTCCCGCCACTTTTACCCGGTAAACATGAAGAAGAAGAACATGAAACCAAAGCAATTGATGTAGGAGTTGATAAACTGCTTATGTTTCTTATACATTAGCGGGATGAATGTCCTGCTACAGAAGAACTGTGCCGACAACTGCGAGAACTGTGCCAGATTCGTAATTGATTTTTCACCTACATTTATCGGCTTGAAATCAGATGAGTTCAAAGTTGATGGTATTGAATGAGTTGCGAATCTGGCAGTGTATTATTACTTTGGTAAAGAACGCGGAACAGACACGGGAATGGAACGCGAAAGTGACGCAGAACCGAAAATAAAGACAAAGGAAGCAGACCAAGGGTCTGCAACTACATCTTTAACTCGCAATGACAAGCAATTGAATGAAATAGAAAAAAAGAGACTGATGGCGGAACATTTTAATAAAGCGACTCAATTGTATCAGCAGAAAAAATATGGGGAAGCAATCGCCGAGTGGGAAGAAGTTCTGAAACTTGACCCTGAACACAAACTATCTCAACAGAAAATAGAAACCGCCAGAAAACAGTTGAAATTGAAAAAATGATACCATTGACACTTCGCTAAAAGTTAATTTACCGCAGAGATACAGAGAAAACCACAGAGTTCGCAGAAAAAACAGAATTCTTAATTCTCAATTCTTAATCCTGTGATTTTCTCTCCGTGTTCTCCGTGGTATGGTTTTTTAAATCCTAGTGCTGTGATACCATCAGGATTTTTTTTATTGTTGAAAACGTTCCCGCTTGATTTCAACACGAAAATTTTCTAAAATTAAACCGGGGAAACTTGACTTTTCTTTCCTTTTTTTATATCATATCTGTTGAATGATTAGAACACATAATTGCGGAGAGTTGCGTGCTTCCGATATTTCTAAAAAAGTGGTTCTGTGTGGCTGGGTGCATAGCCGTCGGGACCACGGTGGAGTTATTTTTATTGACCTGCGGGATAGATACGGGATTACTCAGATAGTTTTTGATACTGAAAAAATTATTGAAATTGCCAAAAACCTGAAGTCAGAATATGTAATTTCTATTGAAGGCACTGTTAGAAAAAGACCTGAAGGCACCGCCAATCCCGTTCTACCGACGGGTGATATAGAAATTGTTGCCGAACATACAGAAATCCTGAACACATCTAAAACACCACCGTTTGAAATTGATACTGCTGATAAACTCCTGCCGTCTGAAGAAATCCGTCTTAAATATAGATACATTGACCTTCGTCGTAAAGAAATGAAAAACAATCTCCTGTTGCGACATGAAATAATTCTTGCAGTTAGAAATTTTCTAAGCAAAAATAATTTCGTTGAAATAGAAACACCGCAACTGACAAAGTCAACCCCTGAAGGTGCGCGTGATTTTCTTGTGCCATCTCGGTTTGAGCCCGGTAAATTTTTTGCGCTTCCGCAATCGCCTCAACTTTTTAAACAACTTTTAATGATTGCAGGATTTGATAGATATTTCCAGATTGCAAAATGTTTCAGAGACGAGGATTTACGCGCAGACCGTCAGCCAGAGTTCACTCAGATCGATTTAGAAATGTCTTTTGCTGACGAAAAGGACATAATAAATATAACAGAAAAAATAATTTTTCAGATTTTTAAGACCGCAGGTGTTAATATAACCATCCCATTCCCAAAGATTTCTTATGATGACGCACTCTTAAAATATGGTACTGATACACCTGATATTAGATTCGGTTTAGAGATTTTTGACCTTACAGAACCGCTTAAAGATACCAGTTTCCAAGTTTTCGCAGATACGATAAAAACCGGCGGTGTAGTTAGAGCAGTATCTGCTCACTGTGGCGAAAATTTTTCACGCCAACAGATTGATAATTTGACAGACTTTGTAAAAAAACTTGGCGCAAAAGGGCTTGCATGGATGAAAATGACTGAGAATAGCTTTGAGTCCAACATAGTAAAATTTTTTACTACATCAGAACTTCAGAACATCAGAACTGCGTTTACTACCCAACCCGGCGATATCGTATTTTTTGTAGCAGACAAAGAGAAAATTGTATGTGATGTTTTAGGTGCCTTAAGGCTCCATCTTGCGAATGAACTTGAGCTTATTCGTAACAATTCGGTTGATAATTTATATAAATTCGTGTGGGTTGTTGATTTCCCGCTTTTTGAGTATAACGAAGACGAAAAAAAATGGGAATCCGTTCACCATCCATTTACCTCACCAAAAGAAGATATTTTTCAACTTCCGACTTCCGACTTCCGACTTCCGACTTTGAAATCAAAAGCATACGATATTGTCCTCAATGGAGTAGAACTCGGTGGTGGCTCAATAAGGATTCATAAAAAAGAAGTGCAAGAAAAAGTTTTTGAGATACTGAAAATTACAAAAGAAGATGCTGAAAAAAAATTCGGATTTTTACTTGATGCGCTTGAATACGGTGCCCCACCACACGGTGGGATTGCACTTGGGCTTGATAGAATTTTGGCAATAATCACCGGCTCGGAATCTATCCGTGATGTGATAGCGTTTCCTAAAACACAGTCAGGAAATTGCCTTTTAAGTGGTTCACCGTCAGAAGTTTCGGAAAGACAACTGAAAGAGTTAAAAATAAAAATAGAAAAAAAATGAAAGAGGAATAAATTGGCAACGAACAAAAATAGAATTTAATTCATACAAGAGATGGGTTGACCTTTGGCGGGAGGAATAAGATGGAATTTGTTCAAAGAAAAAGGGGTACTAAAACAAGTGCTTTTGGTTCTCCAGGAAGAATCAATCACGACTCTACACCTTTTTATACAAGTAGGTTATATGAAGGGTTACCGAAAGAAGAAATAGCAAAATATACCGAAAACTCTATTCCGTCGGAATTTCTGGATAAAATCTTTTGTAAATCAAGTGAAAAAATGGAGGAATTGCCGGATAATAGTGTTCACTTGATGGTTACTTCACCACCCTACAATGTAGGGAAAGAGTATGACGAGAATCTTACTTTAAATGAATACAAAGCATTTTTGAAAAGTGTGTGGAGCGAGGTAAAAAGAGTTCTTATTCCAGGTGGAAGGATATGTATCAATATTGCTAATTTAGGAAGAAAACCGTATATTCCGCTTGATGCTTTTATCATTGAAGATGTGCTTGACTTAGGATTTTTAATGCGTGGTGAAATTATCTGGAATAAGGCCTCAAGTGGTAGCCCTTCAACTGCATGGGGAAGTTGGCTCTCGGCTAAGAATCCAACGCTGAGAGATATTCATAAATACATTTTGGTCTTCTCTAAAGGAATGTTTAGTAGAAATAGACTCAAAAGGAAAAGTACAATTTCTAAGGAAGAGTTTCTTGAATTTACCAAAAGTGTCTGAACATTTTCCGCAGAGCCAGCAACAAAAGTTGGGCATCCTGCTCCGTTCCCTGTAGAGTTACCTTATAGGTTGATTCAGCTCTATACTTTTGAAGGGGAGGTTGTTTTAGACCCATTTATTGGAAGTGGACAGGCAACGATCGCGGCAACAAAAACAAATCGCCATTATGTTGGATATGATACAAACGAAAAATATGTAAAATTGGCAGAGAGACGGATTAAAGAAAACTGTGATGATATATAAAAAGTTTTTACTTTTTACTTTTTACTTTTTGCTTTTTACTTCTATTTTTGCACAGCAAAAAGAGAGAACATATCGCGTTTGGATTTGGCAGGAAAATGGCGATTGTTTGTGGAATATAGCGAAAAGATTTTATGGTGATGGCAGGAAATGGAAAATTATTTACGAAGCAAACAAGAATGAAATTAAAGACCCACGAAAAATATATCCTAAACAAAAACTGATAATCCCGGAAAAAACACGGAACATGCACGGAACAAAACACAAAACAAACACGGAATAGTTCCGCATCTGTTCCGTGTAAGAGTTGCACGTCAGTTCAGTGGTAGTTATATGATTGAAAAAAAAATATATCTTACTAATTCTGAAGATGCTTTATCCGTTTTCGGTCAGTATGATGAGAACCTGAAACTTTTAGAAAAACGGTTTAATGTCCGGATTTTTGCAAGAGGTGATGAAATTACAATAAAAGGTCGCAAGAAAAATGTTGAAAATACAGTGAATGCAATGAATGATATTATTCAGAAATTAAAAACGGATACAGTAGAACTAACTTCTGTAAATACTGATTATGTAACGGATGCCGTGATAATTACTGACCGCGGAAAACCTATAAAACCGAGAACAGAAACCCAGAAAAAATATATCTCTGCAATGAAAAAATATGATATGGTTTTTGCAATAGGTCCCGCAGGCACAGGCAAAACATTCCTCGCAGTTGCTGAGGCAACAAGATTACTTAAAGAAAACAGAGTCACACGGATAGTTCTTTCCCGACCTATTGTTGAAGCAGGTGAAAAACTTGGCTTTTTGCCGGGCGATTTTTACGAAAAAGTGAACCCGTATCTTACACCACTTTTTGACGCATTTTTCACAATTTTAGGTCCGCACCAGTTCACAAGATATAAAAACGAAAGTGTGATTGATATTGTTCCTTTGGCGTATATGCGTGGCAGAACACTTGATGATGCGTTTGTAATTTTGGACGAAGCACAGAATACAACACTTGAGCAGATGAAGATGTTTTTAACACGGCTTGGCAGTGGCTCCAAAGCGGTTGTAACCGGCGATATTACTCAGATTGATTTTGAAAATAAAAGATTATCCGGGTTGATTCTGGCGAATGAAATTCTTAAACAGATTCCGCAAATAAAATTTGTAAGATTCACGGATAAAGATGTTTTAAGACACGGTATAGTTAAAAAAATCGTCAGAGCGTTTGACAAATGGGAGAAAAGGCAGGTTAAAGGTTAAAGGTTAAAGGTTAAAATTATGTTAAACTGGATTAAGAAAACCATTAAAAAACCTGTTATTAAAATTTTGCAATGGACAGAAAAGGTCTCACCACCGCAACAATTCAAGTTCACACCTGAAATTTTCAAGAAGGATATTCATATTCCGACGAGCATAATCGCTGTTTTTATTTACATCAGTTTAGTATACACAATCGCGTTTGAACTTAAATTATCTTTCAGTAATATACTTGGGCTTTTGATATTTTTAGCGATACTTATGCTGATAACATCAGTTTATATCAAAGCCACAATCCCTGAGTTTTTAAACGATGATGAAGCAGTAATGCTTGTTGGTTTTGTGACTATCTTTATAGTTTTTCTTTCAACTGCGATGAAAACATATTCTATTCCTGTCTGGGTTATCCCGTCGGCATCAGCGTCAGTTTTATTAACGCTACTTTTATCGCCAGCAATTGCAGTAATTATCGGCTTGATAGTGAGCATATTTTTAGGAATTTTGTTTGATTTCTCTATCTCTGCATTTTCTGTCGCGTTTTTAGGGAATACGGTTGGGATTTTGTCTGCGAATAAAGTAAAAAACCGCCATGACCTTGTAAAGGTTAGTTATTATATTATTCTAACAAATATAATTGTTATTGTATCAATTGGGCTTCTTGAGAACTGGCAGGCATCAAAATTTCTACAATCAGTTTTAATGGGTGCGTTAAACGGTATTTTTTCAATTATGATTGTTTTAGCATTTCTTCCATATTTAGAAAAATTTTTTTCAAAGATCACATCTATTCGGCTGTTAGAACTCGGTGATTTTAACCAGCCGCTTCTGAAACGCTTGATGTTAGAAGCGCCGGGTAGTTACCACCATTCATTGATGGTCGCCTCTATTGCTGAAGCAGCGGCAGAAACCGTTGGCGCTAATCCGCTATTATGTCGTGTAGGCGCATACTATCACGATGTTGGTAAAATTTCAACCCCGGAGTATTTTATTGAAAACCAATCTGCACTTATTTCCAAACATGATGACTTAAAATCGCAGATGTCGTCGTTGGTCGTTATTTCACATATAAAAGAAGGCGTTCGGCTGGCACAGGAATATGGGATTGATAAAATCATCATTGATATTATTCAGCAGCATCACGGCACCTCGTTGGTTCATTATTTTTATATGAAAGCGCTTGAGAATGGAATTAGTGATTCAGAGAAATCAGTTTACAGATATCCTGGTCCTAAGCCACAGATAAAAGAATCAGCGATTGTGATGCTTGCTGATGCCGTTGAGGCGGCTTCCAGAACACTTGAAGAGCCTAATTTTTCGCAATTACAAGAAATGGTCCATAAAATTATCAATAATAAATTCATAGACGGTCAGTTTTCAGAAGTAAAGTTAACACTTGCGGACTTGGGTAAAATTGCTGAAAAGTTTGTAAGCGTGCTTGCCGGAATATATCATTCCAGAATAGAATATCCGGAAGAACCGCCAAACGCAGATATACGCAGATAAGTATCGCAGATGACAACAGATGAAATGTCTGTAGAAATTTTTGACAAACAAAATATAATAAAATTAAATATAAAAAAAGTTTTGAAATATATTCCATTACTTGAAAAAAAACTATATCTGTTAAAAAATTTGGTCTATAATATAATTTTTGTAGACGATAGAGAAATTAAAAAACTTAATAAAAAATTTCGCTACTCACCTTATCCAACGGATGTTCTATCGTTTAAGTACTCAAAAAATTCAGCCGATATTTTTATATCTGTTGAAACAGCAAAAAACAATGCAAAATTTTACAGGCAGGATTTTTATACCGAAATTCTACGGCTGATAATACACGGTGTTTTACATTCACTCGGCTATATGGATTACACTGAAAAATCAAAAAAAATTATGTGGAAAAAACAGGAAGAGATTCTTAAAATTATTCGTGATAATTCGGGTTAACTCAAATGTTTGCGTTAATTGAAATCGTTTTGATGGTTGTACTTTTTTTTATCGCTGCTTCATTCTCTATGGTTGAATCTGCGCTGGTTTCACTTTCCAGAGTAAAAATAAAAAGGTTTTTAAACGAGTATCCTAAAAAAGTAAATGGATTCAAGACATGGCTTGAAAATCCGAATAAATATCTAACTACATTGCTTTTAGGTAACGATGCGGTCACAATCATTGGCACTGCGGTTGCCACATCGCTTGCAGTTGAAATAAGCCAAAAATACCAACTCAACGAAGCGCTGATTGTTGGTATCACTGCAGTTTTTGTCTGGGCTGTTTTTCTTATTCTCGGTGAAATAGTGCCCAAAGTACTCGGTATCCGTAATTCCGAGAAGATTTCGCTTTTTTCAATAAATAAACTTTATTATTTTGATAAATTTGTCTCGCCAGTATCTAAGCTTTTTACATATCTCGCTGGTTTAATTACGGGCAAATCAGGCAAAAAAGCGATTCCTATTTTAACATATGAAGATATAAAAACTACCATTTCTATCGGACAGGAAGTCGGTGTGTTAGGACTTGAAACAAAACAGATGATGCATTCTGTACTCAATTTTCCACAGATAACTGTAAAAAATATAATGACACCAAACGAAAAAATAGAAATGGTTAGCATAGATATAGAACGCGAGAAATTTATTGATTTGATTGTTGAAACCGGTCATTCAAGAGTCCCCGTATATAAAGATAATAAGGATAATATCATCGGTATAATTTATTCTCGTGACCTTTTAGATATGTGGCGTGGTGGTGCGGTTTTTACTGTTGATGATTTGTTAAGACCTGTATTGGTTGTAGATGAAAACAAAAAGGTTTCAGAATTGATGAGACAGTTCAAAAAAGGTGAGGCACATCTCGCAATTGTAAAAAATCCGGAAAATAAAACGGTTGGACTTGTTACTATAGAAGATATTGTTGAAGAGATTTTTGGCGAGATTTTAGACGAGTATGATGTTGAGGAACTATTTAAGGAGTAACACGGAACTGAAGTTCAAGAAAACTGCATAACCACAGAGAGCACAAAGTCAAAAAATCAACCCACTAAAGTGGGGAATAAAATTACACCCGACTTTAGTCTGTGGACAGATTCAAAAGACTTTCAGTGTAATTCCGTGTCTATTCCGTGTATAAATTGTGCGTCGGTTCAGTGGTAGTTATATGAAAAAAAACAATATTCAATCCTGGGCATTATTTTTGCCTGAGATAAAAGAACTGATAACAGAAAAAAACTTTGCTGAGTTAAAACGATTGCTTAAAGGTATTCATCCGATTGATTTAGCGGAAGGCTGGTATAATTTTTCAGCACAGGAAAAACTGGTTGTTTTCAAACTGCTGGATACAAGAAGAGCAGTTGAAATTTTTGAAGAACTGGAGTTTGAAGAACAAACATATATTTTAAACAACCTTGAAGATGCATCAATATCAGAAATTTTGACTGATATGGCATCAGACGAAAAAATAAAACTATTCACAAACCTGCCTGAAC
Organism: Elusimicrobiota bacterium; assembly: GCA_040757695.1. Taxonomy (NCBI): domain Bacteria; kingdom Pseudomonadati; phylum Elusimicrobiota; species Elusimicrobiota bacterium. Next base: position 7,121 of record JBFLWK010000045.1, on the reverse strand, counting down.
GAATCCGGAAAAAAATGGCGCTACTACTCAAAAAAGAAGAAATAGATGTTGTCCGAAAAATTGCAGAATATCCTGACAAAACCGCCGGGAAATTGATGTCAATTGATTTCATAACTTTATCACCCAGCCAAACTGCAAAACAGGCACTTGAAAAAGTACAACTTTCTGCACGGCTGCACAAAATAGAAACAATCTATGCATTATATATCACAGACGAAAAAAATTGTCTTTTAGGCGGTGTTACACTTCGTCGCATAATCGCCGCACCACAGGATATAAAAATTTCAGAGATAATGTCACCTATCCAGTTACTAAGAATCAACGCTGATGTTGACCAGGAAGATGTTGCCAAAAAATTCTCAAAATATGACCTTACCGCCGCACCTGTTGTTGACGATGAAAACCATCTAATTGGCGTGATTACTATTGACGATGTGGTTGATGTTATTCAGCAGGAAGCCACTGAGGATATCGCAAAAATGGGCGGAACCTCTGCGAAAGAACTTTCTGCCGATTCAGTTGTAAAAGTCGTAAAATACAGAATGCCATGGCTTTTTGCAACATTTCTCGGCGGTGTTGTGATAAGTTTCGTAATGGCAAAATTTCAACATACGCTCGCAGAAATAATCGCGATCGCAAGTTTCATACCGGTCGTGCTCGGAATGGGAAACAATATAGGCGTCCAGAGTGCCACAATTGTCATAAGGTCTTTAGTCATAGGACAGTTTCAGATTAAAAAAGTATTCGGTTCAATTTTAAGGGAATTCAAGGTTGGACTTGTCATTGGGTTGATTTACGGTCTATTTCTCGGAGTTGTCGCCTACACGCAACGCGGTACATCGCCGGGGTTCCATTTCGCGTTTGCAGTAGGATTGGGCATCTGGTCTGCTATGACTTTTGCAGCACTTATCGGGATGTCAATTCCTGTTGCATTTTATAGATTCAAGATAGACCCTACGGTTGCATCAGGCCCATTTGTTACAACCGCAACTGATATTGTTTCGTTAACAGTATATCTTGCAATTTCAACAATCATTCTATTATGATTCACAATGTTCAAGCGATTGTTATCAAAAAAAATGAGTTCAGAGAATATGACCGAGTGTTAACACTTTATACAAAAGAGTTTGGAAAAATAAAAGCACTTGCGAGAAGTGTAAAAAAACCAAGAGCAAAACTTGCTTGTGTTTGCGAGCTTTTTGTTTTATCGGAACTGCGGCTTTTTTTAAGAGAACATTCAGCATTTGGAAAAATTACCGGTGGCGTAATACTTGACTCTAATTCATTTATCAGATATAATTTAGAAAAGTTTTATGAGGCGTGTTATATCTGCGAAGTGATGGACGCGTTAACGCCGGACCGTCAGCCGAATGCAGAAAAATTTTTTTTGTTGAAAAACGAACTATCAAACATTAACAAAAACATTACAAATAGAAAAGATTATTTTGTCAAAGAACTCTTACAACTTACGGGTTTCGGTGTAAAAAAAGATGTTCCAATAGAAAGAATTTTGCAAGAACACCTTGCCTATCCTCTGAAATCAACAGGGTGTCATTCGTGAGAGTAAAACTGTCATGGAAAAGAGAAATTTAATTGTAAATAACGGTCAAATGAAACGAATAGAAAAGAAAATACTTTTGGTCAGAGGACAAAAAGTAATGTTAAGTACCGATCTGGCAAAACTTTACGGGGTTGAACCTCGCACATTAATTCAGGCAGTAAAAAGAAATATAGAACGGTTCCCATATGATTTTATGTTTCAGTTGGACAATGAAGAGTTTAAAAACTTGAAATCACAATTTGTGATTTCAAGTTGGGGGGGATTACGTCGAGCATATCCATATGCTTTTACCGAGCAGGGTGTCGCGATGCTGTCCAGTGTACTGAGTAGCCGGCGAGCTATACAAGTAAATATCGGTATTATGCGAGTGTTCGCTAATATAAGTAAAATAATTTCTGCAAATAAAAAATTTACCGACAGAATAAATGCTCTTGAATGCAAAGTGGAAAAACACGATAAAAAAATCAGAGTAATATTTAAAACAATACATTCCATTCCATCTGCAATACCCGAAGCAGTGTTAATCTCCCCCGAAAAGCCATTCTCAAACAAGAAAAATTTCAAGGATATTATCAGGTCTTGCAGAAAATATATCTATTGGGTAGATAAATATTTTTCAGAAATTGGACTGGAATTGTTATCCGAATCCGTGGATTTTGAAAAAGTAAAAATCATAAAAATTTTGACCTCTGCCGAGAAAGTTAACGAAAAATTAGAAAAGTCATTCAGAGATTTCAAAGTAGAACTAAAAAATAATGATGTAATATGTAAATTGAAAGTGATAACGGATAATAAAATTAGAACGTCAATTCATGACAGATGGCTAATGTCAGATAATTTTTGTTTTAACTTACCGTCAACAGACACATTGGCAAGAGGACAATACAGCGAGATAAAAAAAACACTAAACAGACCCCCATTTGCAAAATGGTGGAACAAAAGCACCGATATTATTAAAGGGTGAAAATTGGTCTTGATAAAAACTGTCAATTTAGAAGGGCTTTTGTTAACCACGAAGAGTTTTAGAGACAAAGATTTTCCCGACAGAGAGATACTCAAAAAAGCATTGACCGAACAACAAAAAAATAAAAAAAGGTAAAAGAGAAAATTCGTAAAAAACAGGAAAAAAAACAGAATGGACTTTCAGGAAATTATTTTTACATTAACAAAATTCTGGGCTAAACAAGGCTGTGTAGTTGTCCAGCCATATGATTTAGAAAAAGGTGCCGGTACTTTCAACCCTGCGACATTTCTGCGATGTCTCGGTGAGAAACCCTGGGCGGCCGCATATGTGGAGCCATCTCGCCGGCCTACCGACGGAAGATACGGCGAGAATCCCAACCGGCTCCAGCACTATTATCAGTATCAGGTAGTAATAAAACCATCACCGAAAAATATCCAGAAAATGTATCTTTCTTCATTAAAAGCAATCGGACTTAACCCTGAAAAGCATGATATCAAATTTGTTGAAGATGACTGGGAAAGCCCTACCTTGGGTGCTTCGGGTCTCGGCTGGGAAGTGTGGTGCGACGGAATGGAGATAACACAGTTCACATATTTTCAGCAGATGGCAGGAATTGAATTAAATCCGATAACGGTTGAACTTACTTACGGGCTTGAACGAATCGCGATGTATATCCAAAAGAAGAAGTCCGTCTATGAAATTATGTGGAATGATGAACTGACATATAGCGAGATTCATCTTGAAAACGAAAAACAATTCTCAAGATATAATTTTGAGGAGGCAGATGTTGAACTCTTAAAGAAACATTTTGATGAATATGAAAAAGAATGTAAGCATTTGCTTACATTAGGTTTAGTGCTGCCTGCATATGATTTTGTTATGAAATGCTCGCATATATTTAATTTACTAGATGCCCGTCGTGCAATTGCCACAAGCCAGCGTGTCTCGTATATCACACGGGTTCGCAATTTGGCATCCGAAGTTGCAAAAAAATATTTAAAAAAATGAGCAAGGATGTTTTATTAGAAATAGGGACGGAAGAAATTCCAGCGCGGTATCTGCCAAACGCTGTTGAACAGTTAAAAACATTGGCAGCGAACGAACTGAAATCAGCACGATTGGACTACAAAAAAATCACTGTCTGGGCGACATTGCGGCGGTTGGTTTTACTTATTGATGATATCAGCGAGCAACAGGCGCTACTTGAAACGGAAATTGCAGGACCAACCGAAGAAGTAGCTTTTATTAACGGTGAACCGACACCTGCAGCAATCGGTTTTGCAAAAAAATATAATGTTGATATCGCTAAACTTATTGTCAAAAATGGGAAAGTTTGGATAACGAAAAAAGAACCATCACTAAAAACCGAGAATGTACTACCTGAAGTTTTTGTAAAAATTATTTCGTCATTATCATTCCAAAAATCAATGGTTTGGGAAAACTCGCAATTCCGTTTTGTCCGTCCTATTAGATGGATTTTAGCGATTTACGATAGAAAAATAATAAAATTTCAGATAGCGGATGTAAAATCGTCCAATTACACATATATTCGGTATTTTAAGAAAATAAAAGTTAGTGAGCCAAAAAAATACGAAACACTTTTAAGAAACAAAAGTATTATTGTAAACCAATCAGACCGTCTAACTGCATTAAAAAAAAGTGTATATTCGCAGTTAGAAAATATATGCGGTGTTTTACAAACCGAAGAAATTTTTGATACCATTAATAATCTTGTAGAATTCCCGACGGCAATCCTGTGTAAATTTGACGAGAAGTTCCTGCACTTGCCCGAAGAAGTAATTATCAATACAATAAAAAAGCAAAATAATTTCGCTGTTTTTGAAGAGAATAAAAATACCAAAACAAAAAAGGTTCTTACATATTTTGTCGCAGTTAAAGACGGCATTTCAACTAATCTTGATACTATTAAAGAAGGTTATGAGAAAGTAATTTCCGCCCGGCTTGAAGATGCCGAATTCTATTTTAGGAATGATACAAAAACAAAATTGGAAACAAAAGTTGAAAAGTTGAAAGGAATTGTATTTCAGGAAAAACTGGGGACGCTTTACGACAAAAATGTGAGAATTCAAAAATTATCAAACTGGCTTTCTCTCCTGCTCTCCATCTCTCCATCTCTCCATCTTTCTAATGTTGAACGCATTTGTCTTCTGTGCAAAGCCGATTTAGCAACTGAAATGGTTTCTGAATTCCCGGAACTCCAGGGTATTTACGGCAAAATTTGTGTATTAAAAGACGGAGAAAACAAGACAATCGCAGACGCCATAGAACAGCACTGGTGGCCTATAAATTACGATGCTAAACTGCCTGAGATACCTGAAGCATCAATTATTTCTATTGCTGATAAAATTGATACACTTGTTGGTGATTTCTCGCTCGGCATAATACCTACTGGTTCAGCAGACCCTTACGGGTTGAGACGATTTGCGTTTGGAATTATTCGGATAGCAATTGAACAAAAACTTTCGTTTTCGTTACGTGAGTTGATGATTCAAGCAATATCAAATTTGCCGTTCAAAGTAGATGACCGAATAAAAATACTCTCGCAACTTGACGAATTTATCAAACAGCGGCTTTCCACATATCTTAAAGAAAAAAATATCCTGCCTGATGAAATTGATGCTGTGTTTTCCAGCCGGCTTGATGATATTCTTGATACATATAATCGTGCTGTAGCGGTGAACTCAATAAGGAGCCAGCCGGATTTTGAACCGATTGCGACTTCTTTTAAGAGAATAAGTAACATATTGAAACAGGCGGAAAAGTCGGAAGTCGGAAGTCGGAAGTTGGAAGTAAAAGAAGATCTCTTGAAAGAGCCCGAAGAAAAAGAGTTGTATAAAAAATTTTTGGACACAAAAAACAAAATTAACAATTTACTTAAAAATGGCGATTACACGGCGATACTTGATGAATTTGTTTCGTTGAGAAAACCGATAGATAGCTTTTTTGATAAGATTCTTATTATGGACAAAAACGAAAAAATAAAAAACAACCGACTTAGCCTTCTTCTTAATATCTATAGCCAGTTCATAAAAATCGCTGACTTTTCTAAAATAGTTGTTGAAAAAATATCTGCTATTTGAGTACACCTACTAACCTATAATCAAGTTAGGCTCCGACAAATCAGAGCAACTACAAAAAACCAGTATAATGTAGTTTCACGCCCTTGGCGTGATTGTATTGAAATTCCTGTACATTAAAATAAAATAATTTAAGATACTTATTCGTTATATATAATGGAATACAAGAGTTTAAATGATGAAGAACTGATAAAATTAGCAAAAAACGAAGATGCCCGAGCATTAGCAACATTGATTGACCGCTACCAGAAACCATTGTTCAATTTTATCTTGCAGATGGTGAATTGCCGGGATACAGCCGAAGATATTCTGCAGGATAGTTTTTTGAAAGCGATTACAGCATTACCGAAGTTCAGATACAAAAATTTTAAGAATTATCTCTATAAAATTGCAAACAATACAGTTATTGATAGATACAGAAAGAAAAAAAGGGAGGGCATCATAGAAATACCTTTGCAATTCTCAGTTAACAATTGTGGTGAAGAAAAAAATATTGAAATAAAGGATATAAAAGCACTCTCGCCTGAAGACGAATTTTACAAATCAGAATTAAGTCGTCAACTTAATAACGCGATTCAGCAGTTGCCACACGAACAGAAACAGGTTTTTTTGTTACACGAGTATTCTCAACTGACATTTGAAGAAATAGCAAAAACAACAAATTGTTCAATCAGTACCGTGCTTTCCAGGTTCAGATATGCAATAGAAAAATTGAGAGAAAAACTTAAAGAGGAATACGATGAAGAAAACTAGCAGTATCGAAATTCCAATCCGATACTTGATTACAGCGATAAAGGCAACGATACCAGCGATACAAAATATCGCTGTAATCTGTCGGTTTCATCGTTGTAATCAATCCCGAGCGAAGCGAGGGCTATCTTGTAATAGATGGAAAACAATAGGGCTTTTGTATTTGTATAATGAACTACGTTCCAATAAAGAACGAAACGCATATATTACACATTTGTGTAAGTGTGTAACCTGTCAGACAGAATTAAACAAGTTGCGTGATATCAAAGAAATTATAGCCCAAAATACTGTGTCAGAATTACCATCTGATACCTGTATTCAGAATCTGGTTCAGAGTTCATATCAAGCACTTCGGCAGAAACCAGTTTTTTTAGAAAAATTGGTTCTACGACTTGCACCTGCAATTCTTGGATTGCTTCTGATTTTATCTGTAATACATTTTAGAGAAATTAAAAAAGGCGAAAAGATACAATCTCCAACAACCTACAATCAAATAGAACTTAATATTACACGAATTAACACAAGAGTTAAAATGCTGGATATGTCTGAAAATAATTCAATCTATCAGGAACTCAACAGTATCCAGAAACAACTATCAATTATCAATAGCGAGGTGGAAAGATTATGAGTGTGCCAAGAAAGTTCCTTGAATTCTTGTCGGTGGAAGTCCGAACTGGATAAAGGGTAGCGACCAGTCCAACACCAAATCCCACAGTTAATAAGGCAACGAACTAACTGATGCTGGGAT
>JBFLWK010000044.1 GCA_040757695.1 Elusimicrobiota bacterium | reverse complement strand
TTGTTCGGTTCACTGATTTTCATACTCGTGCACAGATTGTTGCAAAATCAGTCCCGTTTGGCATATCTATTATTCTGTTGGGTGTATTTGTATATCTTGGGTTTGATGAAATGGGAATAAGAGCACTGATTGCGATTCTGCTGCTTTTGTTCCTTGTACCGGTAATCAGTTATGCAATATCAACAGCAATCAAAAATGTAAAATGTAAAATGTAAAATGTAAAATTGTGGTAAAAAAAGATTTTTGATTTTTAATTTTTAATTTTTAATTTGTTTTTTTATGAGATACCCAAAATTACGAGAACTAAAAGAAGCAATCAAAGCGTTAATCAAAGGACCTTATACTACAAAGTTCCCGTTTGAGCCCCATACGCCATTTCCACGCTTTCGCGGTAAGCCGGTTCCTGATGAGAAAAATTGTATCGGCTGCGGTGCCTGTGCAGAGGTCTGTCCAACTCGTGCAATAGAAGTTATTGACCCTGATATTACACTCACCCGCTCACCCACTCACCTGCTCACCCGCTTGATAAGATGGCGGTATGATTACTGTATTTTTTGCGGGCAGTGTGAACGGCTCTGCACCACGAAAGAAGGCGTTAAGATGTCAAATACCGAATTTGACCTTGCAGATTTGAAACGAGACAATATGTTTTCTGAGATAAAAAAAGAACTTGTTGTATGTTCTCAGTGTGGCGAAATTATCGCGCCGAAAGACCAACTTCTGTATGTTGCCAAAAAATTAGGTCCACAGGAATGGAGTAATATCAATCTCATAGTAATAACGCAACAGGAACTTTTTGAATCCAGTCCGGTCTCCACTAAAAACCAGCATATAAGTCGCCAAGCCGCATTCAAACTACTGTGTCCAAAATGCCGTCATCAGGTTTTTGTATTTGATGAAAACGCAGAACACAGATAACCGCGGATGACACAAAGTGTCATTGCGAGGAGCGTAGCGACGAAGCAATCCCAAACGAGATTGCCACGCCCCGACAAGTCGGGGCTCGCAATGACAATCGGCAATCAGCGATGTTATCAGCGGCAATCTGCGAATAAAAATCAGCGTTAATCCGCGTTGTTATCTGCGTAATCTGCGTTCCCCAAAAAGTACTTGACAAAATGCTAATTTTTTGTTATACTATAATCAAGAGGTGGTTTATGAAAAAATTATTAGCAAAGGTTTTCCTTTCTACCTTTCTACCTATCTACTTATCTACCTGTTCTCTTGCAGCACCATTAACAGGCAAAAAAATTTTTGTTGACCCAGGTCACGGTGGAACCGATTCCGGTGCAGTCGGCCCGACAGGGCTTAAAGAATCTAATGTTAATCTTCAGACATCGCTAAAACTAAAAGAGTTTTTGGTTAATACAGGTGGTGCTCAAACACTGCTTTCTCGTGAAACGGATACATATCCAACACTTGCCGATAGAGTCAATGCTGCCAACAACTGGTCTGCAGACAGATTTATATCTGTTCATTACAACGCATGTAGCGATAATACGGTGAATGGTACTGAAACACTTTATTATGCTTACGGCTCTGAGACCTCAAAAGACCTTGCACAGAAATTACAGAATCGGTTGGTTGAAACACTCGGGCTTACTAACCGCGGTATAAAACCACGAAGCGATTTGTATGTATTAAAATATACAAATATGCCAGCCGCACTGACGGAATCGTCATTTATTTCAAACCCATATGAAGAAGCGCGTTTGAAAAATACCGACTATATCACAAATATAGGTAAAGCACATTATTACGGGATTGCAGACCATTTTGGTGTAGACCCGAACCCGCCTGCACCACCTTCAGCAAAACCACTTGAAGGAAAAATATTTGTGATAGATGCACAGTCAGGTGGCAGTGCAAAAGGTTCTGTCGGTCCTACCGGGCTTTATGCGAAAGATGTAAATCTGCGGGTTGCGACTGTTGTAAAAAATAATTTGGTTGAATACGGCGGTGCAAATGTTGTGATGACAAGAGACAGCGATGTTAATGTTTCATCTACCAAACGGATTGAAATTGCGAATAATTCAAATGCTGAACGGCTTGTTTCAATCGCATTCCCGGGCTCATCTAATCCTGATACGAATTATACGAAGACCTACTATTACGAAAATTATTCCGCTAAATCAACTACCAGCAAAGACCTTGCAACAAAAGTTCAAACACGGTTGATAGAAGCGCTGAATTTGACAAATAAAGGTGTTGGGAAATCAACCGCTGCGATTCTTAAACAGACAAAAATGGCTGGGGTAATAACTAAACCATCACATATTACTAATCCATATGAAGAGGCACGGCTGCGGGATGCTTCTTATACTTGGAAAATAGGTAGGTACATTTATCTTGGTATAACTGACCATTATGGTGTTACTCCGTAATACTACGAGATGAATCACAAAAAAATGAAATTGAGATTCCCCGGGATTATACTAATCGCGGGGCTTTTTTTTATGGGTTCGTTTATATATGCAATTGAGAATTGGACTCAAATCTGGGATAGTTTATATTCTAAAAATGTTTTAGCATATCGCCAACCTGCTGCCTCACGGTTGCAACTGGCAATAGTTCTCAATAAAGATATTCAGCGAATTTTTTCTGGCGAGATTAAAATTAACCATCAACAGAAAAAACAGTTAGATAAACTTATTGACGAATTCCGTGACGAGCTTTTTTTGATAGAACAGAAAGACAAAATGTATTCTGTTAGCCGTAAAATCAGCAATATTTCAGTCACTAATTTATGGAGCGGTCGGTTTCTTAACGAGTTAGAGCAGTATTTCAATCATCCTGATATTTCGGAATCCGTGAGGTTTAGTAATATCCTTTATTTCGGTTGCTTGCCGCTGTCGTCAAATTTTCAAGCGAATATAAGTATGAAAACTAATGATAATTTTGTGACAGCAGATAAAAGTTTGTTGGTTGACGAAGCATATATAAAATTAACGACACCTGTGCAAGTTACTCTTGGCAGACAGTATTTTCTGTTAGACCGATTGGGCTTATTAGCAGACAATTATTTTGATGCGTTTGAAGCGTTCCGATTGGATTACAGTTATTTTAATCTGATTTACAGCCGATTGTCTACTACAAACTATCCGTATAGAAGTTTGTTTGTTTCAAATGACGATTACTGGGTATTCCGTATTTCAGGTATAAAAGAGAAAGAAACAGAAATAGGATTAACATATCTTGCCTCTGGAATCGCATCTGAGAAAGGTAGCGGGATTGATTTTCATACAACAATAGGTGAAAAAGAATTGCTTGGCGAGTTTGCACTTTACTGGGCAAGTAAAACCGATTATACTGCGTTTAAGGATGCGAAAATCGCATCTATTTTGGGATTAGATTTGTATAAAACTCACCGGACAAATATCTTTTTACAATTAGGCTCGGTTGAAAACGGATTTACACCGATGGCGTCAAGTTTGGTTTATTCTGCTGGGAATCATCTGTATTTTGACCAGGATACGCTCGGTTTTGATGCAACATTTACATATCAGCCGAAAAAAGAGAAAGAACTGACACTCTGGGAAATACGAATTGATAGAACAGGTTGTTTTCCACAACTGACAACCTGGGAGTTGGAGTTTGTCTGGCTGGTGAAACAAAACATGACAGCACACTCAAACCAGTATGTTTTTAGATATATTCAACCAATTAGTAAATGGTTTTCATTGTATCTTGAAGATATTTTTTGGGTTAGAGCCCACACGATTTTGTATCCAAACAGAAACTATAATCAGATTAAATCTGTGGTATCTTTTAATTTTTGATTTTTAATAAGTTTATGAAATGTAGTCGGCTCCGATAAAATCGGAGCCGTGAAAATAGCGTGAACTAAAAGTTCACGGCTACGGAAATTATCAATAATTTGTGTTACAGAGTAGTAGTGCGATTTTATATGAAAAAAATTAGTTTTATATTTTTACTTTTAACCTTTAACCTTTTACCTACTCCCTGCCTTTATGCTGAACCATTCCCAAAAAATGCTGATACAGAACAGATATATAAAAATTTAGAAAAAATTGCCCAACTATCCGGTAAAACAACACTTTGGGAAAATACAATTAAAGAAACACCAACTCGGCTGGATTTAGCGGTTTTTTTGAACCAGTGTCTTGTATCAGCTGAAGAAAAAAATATAGAAATTCCAGACGAACTTGTAGCGCCACTATTAGCCGAGTTTGACCGCGAACTGTTACTGTTAGATATACAAAACCAGCTTAATAAACAGGATAGTTATCTTAACAAACTCAGGCGGTTGGTTTACTGGCGACTTCAATTCTCATTTGCTGCGGAACAACTTGCAGGTTCCTTCCCTATAACAGAACGTGAACTTACGCTTTACGGTGCCCCACCACCGTCATCAGTTATTTCGTTTTCGCAACAGGTTCGGTTATCACTTTTAGCAGGAACTGAATTTACGCATCTTCTGGTTGGATTAAAAAATTTCGGCTTCTGGGGTATCGGTAAATACTCATCAGGCGCAACCGGTATCAATTTTGCATCGTCAGACCCGCCATCAATAGAAGAACTTATATTTCAAACTGGTAATAACAATCTTGCCGTAAATATCGGCCGCAGATACCTTCGGCTCGGTGAATTCGGGCTGTCAGTAGATTATTTAATTACACCGATAGAATCAATCCAGTTTTCAGGAAAAAAAAGGGAAGAAAAAACAGTCCCCCCCCTTTCAGCCGATATTCTTATCGGCGCTAGATACGATTCGCCTGATTATTATGCTACACGAATTGGAGTCGGTCCGTTTGGTATCATCGGGTTCATATCAGCCATAAGAAAAAGTTACAGAACAAAATATAATCTGACAAATGATAAAGGTCTCGGCGTAGATTTGAGTTTTAGGTTCTGGGCAAACCGACATCTAAAAGCCGAGTACTCTTATTATAAACCGGCTGACAGTAGTGAATTTCATTCGTGGGTATGCGGGATTGATTTATTATCAAGCAAAAAAATGAGTTTGACAATTTTGTATGGTAATTTGGCTAATATCCCACAGCAATCAATACCAATCAATCGGCTGCCGTTAGAGTTTGTTGATAAAAAGTTCTTGCGGGTTCAATCAAACAGTCGTGGACCCAACCTGTTTTTGAGTTATAAATTGCCTTATCAGTTTGACGGTAATTACGAATTCTTGTATTTGGACAGAAAAGGTGGGATTGGAGAAAATGATATATTAAGACGACATACAGTTCGTTTTACACGGCAGATTTTTGGAAGGGCAGAATCCTGGGGAAATTCGTATTTTGTATTGGAAGATTTTTATACAACAGAAGGCACCTCAAACTATAATACTGCAAGATGCCAAATAGTTTTTAATTTTTAAAATGAAAATAACAAACTTGAAAAAATTGATTGATAGTAATATCCTTGTGATAGGTATTGGAAATACATTGAAAGGTGACGATGGCGTAGGGACTGCGGTAATTAAAAATTTAAAATTAAAAATGAAAAATGAAATGATAAAACTGCTGGATGTTGGTGCTGTGCCTGAAAATTATACCAAAGAAATAAGAGAGTTAAAGCCCGCTACAATTATTCTGATTGATGCGGTTGAAATGGATGAGAAACCGGGAATAATAAAAATTATTGACGAAAAAGAAATCACAGCTGGTTATTTTACAACACACAATATCCCGCTAAATTTGTTTATTGACTATGTAAAAGAGCAAACAAAAGCAAAGATAATTTTTATCGGTATTCAGCCGAAATCAACGAAATTCGGTGAACCACTTTCAGCGCCAGTAAAAAACGCAGTTACTAAACTGGTAGGATTTTTATGCACGAGTTAGGTGTTGCCAGAAACCTGTTTGAACTTGTATTACAAAAAGCAACCGAGAATAATCTTAAAAAAATTACCAAAATTTCGGTAAAATTAGGCGAGGCAGCCGGTATTGAGAAAGATTTTTTGAGCCATTCTTTTGCTGACCATTTGCTGCCAGGCTCTATTGCGGATGGATGTGAACTTGAGATTACTATTGAAAAAGTAAAAGCAATATGTAAAAATTGTGGTACGGAATTTTTGCCGAGCCAGACCGTTTGGGACTGCCCGCATTGCCAAACGAAAAATATAGAAATAATATCCGGCAGAGATGTGTATGTCACCTCAATAGAAGGTGAATCCCATTAGAAAGTCCCAACCCGTTGCAAATTTGAAAAGTGCACAAAGTACATATCGTGACATTCTCAGTATAAGAATGTAAGCATTTGCTTACATTTTAGAAATTATCGTCGGAAAAACAAATAAAAATTTTGTAAGCAAATGCTTACAATTATTAAGTAGTGTGTAATTTGGTATTTGTAATTTAGAATTTTCTTGATATGAATAATTTAGATAAAGAGATTGCGGACTTATATAATAAACTGGTTTCTGAGTTAACCGAGCGGCAGAAATCAGTTTTAGATTCTGCAATATCATTAGCAAAATCACCACAAATGGTTTCTCAGTTTCTGACGATTGCCCAGCGGTTGAATCCTGAACAGTTAGAAGCGGTATTTCATAATCATCAGACCGGTGGACCCTTGCTGATTTTTGCCTGTGCAGGTAGTGGAAAAACAACTGCACTTACTTACAGAATAGTTTATCTGATACTTTCAGGTATTAATCCACAGAATATACTCGCACTTACTTTTACAGTCAAGGCAGCCGAAGAAATGCGTGCAAGAATCAAAAAATTTTTTGCATCAATTAAAGAAGAAATAAACCCGGAACAGTATCTAACTATCGAAGACCAAATCTCAAAGATGTGGGTTGGCACATTTCATTCTATATGCCTTAAAATAATAAAAGAAGAATCACCAACAGACGACGGCAGAAAAATGTTGAATTGTGAACGGATTGGTATTAATGCGGGTTTTAAGATTCTGGAAAATCCATACAAGATATTAAAAACATGTTTTGATTTAGAGTTCGCAACCGACCCGGAAGTAAAGTATGACGATGTCGCACTCAAAGTTGAACACTGGAAAAATGAACTGCTCACAACGGAAGGTATAAAAAGAAAAGCAACCAAAGATGAAAAAAGATTTATACCTGTGTATGAAAGATACCAAAATACACTAAGACAGGAAGGGCTGATTGATTTTAATGATATGATGATGCTTGTTGTTGACCTGTTCAACAGATATCCAAGTATTCTTTCTTGGTATCAGCGAAGATTTAAGTATATTTTGGTAGATGAATATCAGGATACAAATTATGCACAGTACACGCTTTGTAAATTGCTTGTAGGTAGAAGCCCGAACCTGTTTGTAGTTGGCGATGATGACCAGTCAATTTATGAATGGCGTGGTGCGGATATCAGAAATATTCTGTTTTTTGAGAAGGACTATCCAAACTGTATCAATGTAAAACTGGTAAAAAATTATCGGTCAACCGCGACGATTATTTCTGCTGCTAACGAGGTATTCAAGAAATATAAACCGAAACATCTTGTGAAAACAATTGAGCCGGTTAAAAGAAAACAAGACGGCACACTTGAATTCGGCGATACGATTACCATCTATAAAGCAAAAGATGAAGTTGATGAAATAAATTTCTGTCTGTTTGAGATGGAACAAATAAAAAAAAATCACACAGTTAAATGGAACGATTTTGTAATTTTATATCGGGTTCACGAGCAATCTAAAGTAGCAAAAAAAATTTTAGAAAGTAAAAATATACCGTATATTATCTATAATCCGCATTTCTGGCAGCGAAAAGAGGTTCAGGATGTCTGCAGTTATATCAAGGTATTAAGTTTCTACCTGAAAATTCAATGGAAAGTTTTTGATGAACCAATGCCAATAACTGCACTTGAAGGTTCTGCGATTGATGGTGATATAAAACGGCTTTGCTATCTGCCACCATTGATGTTTTCTGCGACTGACTGTGAGATAATCGCTCAGATGTCACATTCGTACAAAATTTTTACCGACGGTAAAATACTTGAAAATATGTTACACCGTTTAACTGAAGAGAATAGCAGAAAAAAATTACTGAAACTGTTGGAATTTTTTGCTATAATATCTAACCAGAAACCTACAATGTCTCTGACTGATACCATCGGTTATTTTCTGGAAAAAGCCGGTTATCTGGAATTATATCAGAAAGGTATGTTCCAAACAGAACAAGAAAAAGAATCTGTTAGGTTTGCACTTGCTGTAAAAGAGGAAGCAGCTGATTTTGAACGGGTGCGAGGTGGTGCTCTTCCGTTATATGAAAAGATTGATATGTTTTTAGAAAGTATAACAATGCGAAGTCAATCTACAGAGCAGTCCGTACTAAAAACGGTTGATGACTATGTTAACCTGATGTCAGTTCATGCTGCTAAAGGGCTTGAGTTTAATACGGTTTTTTTTATCGGGCTTGAAGAAAACATAATCCCAATAAAACATTTTTCTGAAGAGCAACTATCCAGAAAAGAAAAACAAAAACGAATAGAAGAAGAACGCCGACTTTTTTATGTCGCTCTTACACGCGCAAAAGAACGATTATATCTTACATATACAGATACAAGAAACTGGTATGGAAAACAACAGCGATTTGAACCGTCACAATTTCTAAATTGCTTGCCTAAACGATTGATAGATAAAGGCAGTTTTGCCGTCGGCTTTTGGCAAAAAATCAATTATTTTTTTGTGAAGTTGTTCAGATAAAAAGATAATTAAAAATGCAAAATTAAAAATTAAAAATTAAGGTGAAAATCTTTGGTGATAACTTTATCCACAATTTTTCATTTTTAATTTATAATTTTTAATTGATTTTACAATGGCTATATCAAGATTCAAAAAATACCGCCAGATACTGCAAGAAGAAGCAAAAAAAATCCGTGCAGGTGAAAAATCTAGAGTATTTAACACCAGTAATATTACCGCATCGGTTCTTTTTATTATAGCGGTCTGTATCTGGTCATATTATTTTACAATAAAGCCCCAGTCGTCCAAGAGTGAATTTAGTGATAAATCAAAACTGTTGAAAATTGTTTTTTTTAATCTCGGGCAAGGTGATAGTACGCTTTTGATTACACCTTCAAAAAAGACGATTTTGATTGATGCCGGCGAAAAACCTGAATATGAAAATATCATTATCCCGTATCTGACAAAAGAATTAGAACTACGAACTACGGACTATGGACTACGGATTATTGACTATTTCATTCTTTCTCATCCACACGCAGACTGTTACGGTGGATTTGTTACGCTGATAGAAAACCAAATTATTCCTGAAATTGTCTATAATACCGACTTCGCAAGTCCATATCCGGCATATAAAACATTTTTAGAGACCATAAAAAATACCAACGCAAAATATATTATTCCTGCACTCGGCGAAACGGTTGATTTCGGCGATGGTATTAGCGGCAAATTTTTAGGACCTATCCCACCACTTGATAAATACAGGGTTACAAAATCGCCTGAAAATAATTCTTCTATTGTTATGAAACTTACCTACCAAAATGTTTCTGTACTTTTTACTGGTGATATAGAACTTGAAGCTGAAAATGATTTAGGTGCCTGGCGAGACGAGTTAAAATCAACTGTATTAAAGGTTGCCCAGCACGGTTCTAAAGAATCTACATCATCACCGTTTTTAGACAGGGTCGCGCCTTCTATCGCTGTAATATCAGCAGGTCAGGAAAACACTTTGGGCTATCCAGACGAGAGCACACTCAAGAAACTTGCAGACCGAAACATAAATATCGTAAGAACCGACCAGAACGGGACTGTTACTCTTTTAACCGACGGCAAATCAATAAAAATAATCACAGAAAGATAGAAAAAAAATAAAATAATTTGGCATGGAAACTTGACAAATCCAAAAAATTCTTGTAAAATTAAACTTTGCCCGTGTAGCTCAGTTGGTAGAGCACTTCCTTGGTAAGGAAGAGGTCGGCGGTTCAATCCCGCTTGCGGGCTTATTCAGGATAATTTGAGAGTTAAAAAATGAAAATATCAGAAAATGAAATGCTTAATCTTATAAGAACACTTCGCAAACTTGAATTTTTTGCTGGATTTACATCCGCCGAAGTTGACACGGTTCTTTCTACGGTAGATAAAAAATCATACAGAAAAGGCGAAATAATAATAAAACAAGGTGACCATGGCAGATTCTTTTTCATAATAAATTCAGGAAAAGTTGCTGTATTCATAAATAACGAACGAAAAAGCAATGTGAAAATTGGTGAACTTGGTGCTGGAGATTATTTTGGCGAGACATCACTCATCACGCATTCGCCAGTAGGGGCGACCGTCAAAGCGGAAGAAAACACAGAAGCATTTGTGCTATATAAATCGGATATAGAACTGGTTATAAAAAAAAATCCATCTGCTGCCCAGCATATGAAAGAAACAATTGAACGACGAAAAGAAATGACAAGTTATGAAATAAACCGCAGCCCAGAAAAAAAGAATTTTTTTGCAAAATTTTACGGATTGTTTAAGAAATAGGAGCGAAAAAAAATGAGAGAGATAATTATTTTGGCATGTCAGAAATGTAAAAGAAGAAATTATACTACAAGAAAAAACAAAAAAACAGAAACGGAAAAGTTAGAAATAAAAAAATACTGTAAATTCTGTAAAGCACATACCATCCATAAAGAAATAAAGTGATTCCTTGTGGGAGTGTCGGTTAATTGGCAAACCACCGGTCTCCAAAACCGGGACTGCAGGTTCGAATCCTGCCACTCCCGAATAATAAAGGATTTAATATGATACAGAAAATGATTCAGTTTGTAAAAGAAGCGATAGAAGAGTTAAAAAAAGTAACCTGGCTTGGCAGGAAAGAAGTGCTTGCATCAACAGTTGTAATAGCAATCCTTATAATCATAGTCGCTATTTTTATAGGACTGGTTGATTTTATACTTTCTATGGTTGTTAGATGGCTATTGGGGTAGAGGCAATTAAAAATGTAAAATGTAAAATTAAAAATTAAGGTGTTATCAATAATTTTTCATTTTTAACTTTTAATTTTTAATTGCTTCTAATGGGGGACAAATTGCGATGAAATGGTATGTGGTTCATACATTGACAAATTACGAAGAGAAAGCAAAACAGGAGTTGGAAAAACAAATTGCTAATCTGAATCTTACACAAAAATTCGGTAGAGTATTGATTCCAACTGAAGAAGTGGTTGAAATCAAGAAGAATAAAAAAATCGCTAAAAAAAGGAAATACTTTCCAGGATACATATTCATAGAAATGGAAATAGATAACGAAACATATTGGCTTGTGAAAAACACAACCGGTGTTAGTACTTTTCTGGGCGGGATAAGGCCTATACCACTGCCCGACGATGAAATTAAGAATGTTATTGATTTAGTTGAGGCGCCGCCGCCATTAAAACCAAAACCAGCTATTGTGTTTGAAAAAGAGGAAACGGTAAGAATAATAGACGGACCTTTTGCGAATTTTATGGGATTGATTGAAGAAATTAACGAAGAAAAAGGGAAACTGAAAGTTATGGTTTCTATATTTGGTCGGTCAACACCTGTAGAGTTGGACTTCTTACAAGTAGAGAAATTATAATCACGAATAGAGGCGCACGAATAAAGGCAAATATCACGAACAAAACACGAATGAAATCTTTGAAATAAATAGAAACACAGTAGAAACACATAGAAATTAATTGTTTAGAAGTTGCAATGAGTTTCAACAAATTTCTATAAATTTCAATATACATTTCAGTTGTTATTCGGGATAATTTGTGATGATATTCGGGATATGTTATTCGTGATAGGAGCGAAGCGACAATGGCTAAAAAAGTAAAAACACAGGTAAAACTTCAAATTCCAGCAGGTGCTGCAAATCCGGCACCACCAGTAGGTCCTGCATTAGGGCAGCACGGTGTCAATATTATGGATTTTTGTAAGCAGTTTAATGAAAAAACAAAATCGCTTGAAGCAGGAATGCTTGTCCCAGTAATAATTACCATATATGATGATAGGTCATTTACATTTATTACTAAAGTGCCACCTGTTTCAGCACTTCTGAAAAAAGCATGTGGTATCGCAAAAGCAGCAGGAGACCAGAAACAGAAAATTGCAAAAATCACCAAAAAACAGATTGAAGATATTGCAAAACAGAAAATGCCTGATTTGAATACAACTACACTTGAATCAGCAATAAAAATAGTAGAAGGTACCGCAAAATCAATGGGGATAGAGATAACAGCAAGTTAAAGATAAAAATAAAAGGTTAAAATTGAAGGTATAAATTAAAATACAGTACACAAATTTTAACCTTTGACCTTTAACTTCTCCGAAGGAGTTACTATGTCAAAACGAACTAAAGAAAACGAACAAAAATTTGATAAAACAAAATTGTATTCACTGGAAGAAGCGGTAAAAATTCTGAAACAGTCGGCATCAGCAAAATTTGATGAAACAGTAGAAATTGCTGTTCGGCTGGGAATTGACCCAAAACAAACAGACCAGGCAGTTCGTGGTACTGTTTTACTTCCACATGGGCTTGGCAAAACAAAAAAGGTTGTAGTAATAGCAAAAGGTGAAAAACTAAAAGAGGCTGAAACAGCCGGTGCGGATTTTGTTGGCTGTGAGGATATTATTGATAAAATTTCAAAAGGCTGGCTGGAATTTGATGCTGTTGTCGCAACACCCGATACAATGAAAGACCTATCAAAAGTCGGCAAAATTTTAGGTCCTCGCGGGCTTATGCCAAATCCTAAAACGGGAACTGTAACATTTGATATAGCAAAAACTGTGAAAGAAATTAAAGCAGGCAGAGTAGAGTTCAAAAATGACCCGGAGGGGATTGTTCATTCTGTTGTAGGCAAACTTTCGTTTGATGAAAACAAACTGGTTGAGAATGCAAAAGCAATAATTTCACAGATTCTTATACTAAAACCAGCATCAGCAAAAGGGCAGTACATAAATAGTATCGCAGTTTCATCTACGATGGGTCCGGGAATAAAAGTTAAATCAGAGACAGATAGGGGATAGCAGAAGGGAACGAGGAGTTTACTTCCATCTCCCATCTCTAATCTTCAATCTGGTGTTATATGGTAAAAGCAGGTTTCAAATATATTTTTTTGTTTCTGATTTTTTCGTTGATATTCTTTTTTGTTGGTGGGTTACTTAACTATATTTTTGGCAGTATTTTTTTGATTCTGGCAATTTTCTGTATTTATTTTTTTAGAGACCCGACAAGAAAAATTGGTTTTGATGAAAACCAAATTCTATCACCTGCTGATGGAACTGTTTTTGAGATTTCTGATATTGAAGAATCGTTGGTTATTAAAGGTCGGGCAAAAGTTGTAAAAATTTTTCTATCGGTTCTTGATGTTCATTTGCAAAGAGCGCCTATTTCGGGAAAAATTACATATATAAAAAAAGAATCAGGAAAATTTTTGCCTGCTAATCATCCTGATGCAGCAGTAAAAAATACACAAAATCTCGTCGGCATAAATGGACAAATGTCCATTTATATAAAACAGATTGCCGGGATTATTGCTCAGAAATGCGAGCTTTGGGTTAAGTTAGACGATGTGATAAAACAAGGCGAAAAAATAGGGTTGATACATTTTGGCAGTCAGGTTGATATTTATTTGCCAGAAAATATAAAATTGAAAGTTGCAGTCGGCAATAAAGTAAAAGCAGGAATAACAGTTATAGGAGAAATAATACCTGAACAATGAAAAGAGACATTTATATTTTGCCAAGCATTTTTACAGTTACAAATATCGCCGCGGGCTTTTTTTCTATACATTATTCAATCTCATCGCAATTCACTGCTGCTGCCTGGGCGATTATCGTTGCTATTTTGATGGATATCGCAGACGGTAGAATCGCCCGCTCACTTCATGTTGAAAGTTCATTCGGGTTAGAACTTGATTCTCTGGCAGATTTTTCGTCGTTTGGGATTGCACCATCTATTCTGATGTATCAACTTGTGCTAAAAGATATGGGCAAAATCGGTTTTGCTATTGCAGTTTTTTTTGTGATTGCATCTGCACTCCGACTTGCACGGTTCAATTCAAAAGCACAGCAAAATAGTGGTAATATGGTTACCGGAAGCATGACATATTTTGAAGGGCTGCCAACAACCGCTGCTGGTGGAATCATCGCGTCATTCGTACTTTCATACGAACTTTTTGCAACAGGTCCGGAATTAACCGCAAAAACAATCCCACTATTGATGAAACGAATGCCAATGTTTTTTCAGACAATGCCATTCTTAATGGTTATCATCTCTATTTTTCTTATATCAAAAATAAAATACTCAAATTTCAAATGGTTAAATTTTGCCCGTCCGCACTCGTTTCAGATGCTGGTACTTTTGATTGTTGCAATTATTCTGATATTTACATATCCACAGAATACAATTTTTATAATCTATATTCTGTATTTTCTGTCTGGTATTATCGGCTATTTGTTGAGGTTGATTAGAATAAGGAAACACGAATAAAGACAGACGAATAAATCATCGTTGTGTCATAGTGTCTTAGTGTCTGTTGCGTCGTAATATGTAAGTTTTGCTGAAATTTATGGAAAAGATAATTATTTTTGATACTACTTTAAGAGATGGTGAGCAATCACCCGGTGCGTCGCTTAACACCAAGCAGAAATTAGAAATCGCACAGCAACTATCGCTGCTTGGTGTGGATGTGATAGAAGCGGGTTTCCCAATCGCATCCCAAGGTGATTTTGAAGCGGTCTCGCTTATAGCAAAAAAAATTAAAGATTCTGTGATTTGTGGACTTGCCCGAGCATTAAAAAAAGATATTGATGTCTGCTTTGATGCAGTTAGATATTCTAAAAATCATCGGATACATACATTTTTAGCAACAAGCCCTATCCATATGAAGTATAAATTAAAAATGTCGCCTGAAGAAGTTTTTCAAACCGCTATTGATGCGGTAAAATATGCAAAAAATAAAACGGGGGGGGGTGATGTTGAATTCTCGCCTGAAGATGCAGTAAGAACTGAGTTTGATTTTCTCTGCCGAGTGGTTGAAGCGGTGATTGATGCAGGCGCTACAACGGTAAATATTCCTGATACCGTTGGCTATTCTATACCATCAGAGTTTGGTGAACTTATAGCAAAACTTTTTCTGAAAGTACCTAATATCCATAAAGCAGTAATTTCTGTTCACTGCCATAATGATTTAGGACTTGCAACCGCGAATTCGCTTTCTGCAATTATAAATGGTGCCAGACAGATTGAATGTACTATAAATGGGCTCGGCGAACGAGCCGGGAATGCATCACTTGAAGAAGTTGTAATGTCGCTTCATACGAGAAAAAAAATTTTTGCATTTGAGACATCTATAAAAACAACCGAAATCTCTAAAACATCTAAACTGGTTTCCGCACTCACAGGTATGCCAATCCAACCTAACAAGGCAATTGTCGGCAGTAATGCATTCGCACATGAAGCAGGTATTCATCAGCATGGAATTCTAACAAAGGCATCAACATATGAAATTATGACACCTCAATCAATCGGGCTGAAAGAATCTACACTTGTGTTAGGCAAACATTCGGGTCGGCATGCGTTTGACAAAAAAGTTCAGGAACTGGGTTTCAAATTAAGCCGAAGAGAACTTGAAAATGCATTCGCTGAATTCAAAACACTTGCGGATAAAAAGAAAAATATCTATGATGAAGATATTATAACAATTATTGAAAGCGGGCTTTTAACTGAAAAACAGATTTACGAGTTAAAAAATGTGTTTGTTACATCCGGTACAATAGTAAAACCAACTGCTAAAATTGAATTAAAAAAAGGTAAAAAATTGTTTTCAGCATCAAGCACTGGTGATGGTCCTGTAGATTCGTCATATAAAGCAATTGACAAAATTGTAGGGCTTAAGTTAAAACTCATAGATTATTCGTTGAAATCGGTTTCAATCGGCAAGGATGCCGTCGGAGAAGCCAGCGTCAAGGTTGAACATAAAGGCAAACTATTTGGCGGACGAGGAACATCAACAGATGTTATTGAGGCATCAGTGAAAGCGTATCTATCAGCAATAAACAGGATTTTATGGCATATCTGATTTTAGCACGCAAGTACAGACCGCAAAGATTTGATGAGGTTATCGGGCAACAACATATTACACAGACATTAAAAAATGCGATAACCCAGAATCATCTTACACATGGTTATATCTTTTCAGGACAGCGTGGTGTTGGTAAAACAACAACAGCGCGAATTTTTGCAAAGGCGCTAAATTGTAAGAATGATTCCAGTAAAAAACATAGCGAGCCGTGTAATCAGTGTGAGATATGTCAGGCAATAATGCGAGGCAGTTCTATGGATGTGATTGAAATAGATGCTGCTTCTAATCGCGGTATAGATGAGATTCGTACTTTGAGAGAAGATGTAAAATTTGCGCCATCATCTACAAAATACAAAGTATACATAATAGATGAAGCACATCAGATAACAGAGCCCGCATTTAACGCGCTATTAAAAACATTAGAGGAACCGCCAGCCCATGTGATTTTTATATTCGCAACAACATCTACACAGAAGATTCCACCAACAATACTTTCACGCTGTCAGCGGTATAATTTCAGACAGTTATCAATTGCAGAAATAAGCCAGCAACTTATAAAAATTGGTGAACAGGAAAACATAAAAATTGATGAACAAGCAATTGCACTGATAGCACATGCAGCAGGCGGTGCCTTGCGGGATGCATTGAGTATTTTTGACCATGTGATATCGTTTTGTGGCGATAATATTACATCTCAAAATGTTATTTCAATACTTGGAATCGTAAGAGAAGATTTACTCGCTGAAATGTTTGAAAGTATTCAGCAAAATGATACCAAAAAACTTTTACAACTTGCTAATACCGCTATTTCACTCGGCTACGACCCGCAAAGTATTGTTTCCGGTTTACAGGAATATATTAGAAACATCATTTTGTATAAAGTTTCGCCTGAATTGGTTTTGACGATTTCTGATACTAAAAAATTAAAATTATTCTCAACAAATTGTTCTACCGAAGTTCTTCTGCGGTATATCAATATGCTTTCTAATTGTGTTTACGAAATGCGAAATGCAGAACAGCCAAGTATGATTCTTGAAGTTTACTGTGTAAAATTAACACAGAAATATATTGGACTTGATGAGTTGACAAGCCGATTGGAAATTTTAGAAACATCATCAGTAAAACCACTTGAAAAAAAAAGCCCGATTCTGACAGAGATAAACATTTCCGATATCACCGTAGAAAAAGTGAGGTCTGCATGGAATGAAATTCTGAAAGAAGGAGAGAGAGGTAAAATTAAACCACGAATAGTTGGTTGTATGACAGGAAGCCAAATCGTAACAGGTGATAATGGCGGTTTTATAATTGAATTTGAAGATAACTACAAAATGGAGACGGTTGTTAAAAATAAAAATTTATGGCTACCCGAGTTAGAATCTAAACTTGGGAATAGGTTTGAGTTCACAACCCGACTCAAACCTATAAATAATATAGAATCTGAAAATGAAGAATTGGAATTACCAGCAATTCCCCCCCTTGCCACTATTGAAGATGAACAGGTTCAGTCTGAGCATGCTCATCAGCAGATTGAAGAAGTCAAACAACTCGCCAACTCAAAAAAGAGTAAAAAAGTAGACGAACTATTTGAAAAAGAACCTGCAGTAAAAATGGTTGTTGATATATTTGATGGAAAAATAGCAGAAGGTGGCGAAGGGGGGGGCGAAGGGGTGGATGATTAAGGCATTAAATCAACTTGTGGAAACCTTCAAGAAACTTCCCGGTATCGGACAGAAACAGGCGGAACGATTCGCCTTTTTTATATTAAGAAATTCTGAAAAAGATATAGAGTATTTTGTATCGTCAATAATCAATGCCAAAAAAAATATAAAAACTTGTTCTGTATGCTGTTCTCTGTGTGAAGAAAGTCCATGTGAAATATGTTGTGATGAAACACGAGACCGAAAGACAATCTGTGTTGTGGAGCATTATACTGATATGCAAGCCATAGAAAAAACAGGAAAATATAAAGGGCTCTATCATATTCTGTTAGGTGTTTTAGCGCCGTTAGAAGGGGTTCATCCTGAAAATTTAAGCATAAAATTTCTGATGAAACGGCTTAATGGGCTCAAAGAAGTTCTTATTGCAACTAATCCAACAGTAGAAGGCGATGCTACTGCGGTCTATCTTTCGCAAATCCTAAAACCACATAATATAAAAATTACCCGATTAGCAAAAGGCATACCGTCTGGCGGCTGCCTTGAATATGCCGATGAGATAACACTAATTAATGCGCTTGACGGCCGAAAAGAAATATAATATAAACCTGAAAAATGCGTGAAAACGCTGTTTTTTGACATGACTTCGTCGGAACAACTTTAATGTTCATTTGCAAATCGACCTATTTTAATAGTGACCGTACTTTTTTAGCATTGCTGAATAGTT
>JBFLWK010000043.1 GCA_040757695.1 Elusimicrobiota bacterium | reverse complement strand
TGCTTTATGAGGAAGTGTTATTGAAGAGCCGTGTGTGGGCAATCTGCAAGCACGGTTCTGCGAGGGGCACGACAGCCCGATAGGGCTGTCACCACAAGGAGGTTATAAAGATGTCTACTCAACAAGTAAAAAGTTGGCAGGTATCTTTACTATTCTCTATTCTTTGTTTTTTTCACAGGCTGTGGAAAAAACGAAAAAAAATCAGCACTGCTTATGGGTACTGAAAGCCCGACTGGCGAGACAGAAGAAAGTTATGAAAGCGTTCCAATGGCGTCTGCTATGGTGGCATTGTTTAGTGTAAGCAATGATGGTGCCGGTGCCGGAACTACAACATATGGTGCACCTAAACTGGTCGGGACAAATATGGGAGATATTGGTGAAGCAGATGCAGAAGGCTACTATAGCAAGACCGACCCGAAAGGGATGACAGTAAAGATGCAGTTCAAAAAAGGTACTGATGTGGTTTATTTCAATATGGAGAATACATTCCCTGCAGACCACAGTGGTATTTATCTTTATGCTTCACAAAGTTTGTCTGTAACACCAACCAAGTTAGGACAGAATGCTAATCCACAAGAGATAATGGCATTAACATTCCCGCAATATATCCCTGCAATGTTCTGTAAGTTGAGTGATAATCAACCACTCGCGTGGCTCACAATTTCGTCTTTAGCGGCAATGCAAACTTCGAGTGATACAATTAAGGAGTTTATTGAGTCAAACTTCCCAGATTCGCTTACTAATAAAATAACTGGAAATATACCCAAAGGAACTATTGACCTGACATTGACGACTTCAATGACACAGAAGCCGACAACCACGCAACCTGCTACAATGACAGGTGGTGGAACGATTACACTTACCACAGGTGAAGTTCTTACGGTCACTGTTAGTCTGCAAATCGGTCCTAATGGTCCTATTGGCGGCACACAAACGTTTACTGCTTCAACTGGTGAAGTAGCAACAATGACATTTAATGCAGATGGCAGTATGGATGGCACAATCACGAAGAATGGCGTTGTGATTGCTACTATACATATCAACGCTGATGGGACTGGCACATACACAGATGTTGCAACCGGTAAGACATACACAATCAGTAATGCTGCATAGTAGTTTTGTTGTCCAAAAAATAAAAAAATGTAGGCACGGTCATATGACCGTGCCTATTTTTATATACAGGGATTTCAATACACTCACGCCAAGGGCGCGAAACTACAATATACCGGTTGTCTGTAGTCGGTGATTTTTAATCACCGTTTACGCCGATTGAAAATCGGCGACTACTTTCCCCCGACCCCGTTTTTTCCCAATACCGAGTTTATCTCATTTATCAGCCGAGATTTTTTGGTAAAGCCGACGAGTTTTTTGACAGCATGACCGTTTTTGAAAATCAAGATTGTAGGTATCGCACTGATTTCATATTCTATTGATTTTTGTTGACATTCGTCAACATTTAACTTTGCAACTTTCAATTTACCTTCGTATTCTTTGGCAAGTTCGTCTATTATCGGTGCGAGCATCTGACACGGTCCGCACCAGCTTGCCCAGAAATCTACAAGCACCGGTATTTCCGATTTCAACACCTCATCCTCAAAATTCGCATCTGTTAGAATAATCTCGCCCATAGTCCTGTCAGAGTCTTTTATTTGACATGATTAACAGGATTTTAATTAAAGTTTTATCCTGTAAATCCTGTCAGGTTCTTTTTGTTTTTAATTTTAACCTTTAACCTTTTACTTGCCTTATCCTTTTACCTGCCTTATTGTGTTCTTCCCGACCCTTTTTCTAACTGTTCAAATTTTGATAGATAGTCCTTGATTTGTGTAGTTTTCTGAAGTTGTGTTATCCATTGGTTAAACAGTAAAACCCGTTTTTCATTCCGTAATGTCTCTATGAATTTATCTTTTTCTTTATCCCAGTTCTTAAAATTGCCATTTCGCCTTAAATACTCCATCTCGGCTTCTTTATCAGTAACTTTAGAAATTAAAAAAATCAGATGTCTAACTTTATCCACAACCAGCCCTTTTCGCCGGGAATTCTCAAATTCTTCCGGCGTCATTTTTAAGCCATATACCACTGTCTGATAATATGTCTGATGGTCAAAATGCCCGTTTTTCTGAAATGCAGGAATCTGTTGCAGATACGCTCTGATTTCATTATCACTAACTGTGAATCCGTATTTTTTTGCTGACTGATAGAATGCTGCTTCAGAAACCAAATCCTGCAAAACTTCGCGTTTTATCTGCTGAACATCATTATCTGTAATCTCAGTATCCTTTTTTTTACTTCTATAATTTTCAATTGCTCTGGAAACCGCTTTCGTATATTCAGAATAAGAAAGTCTTTCTTTATTCACTACTGCGATTGTGTCAGTACCACGCGTTAGATAACCGCCTGCACCAAAATATGCAAAAGTCGCAAATAAAAAACTGAGCAAAATAACCCAGAAAATTGTCTTCATATGCCGTCGGATAAAATCCATCATAAAATTTCTCCCTTTAATTTTATTATATTTTTTTCTTTGTAAAAGTCAAGCAATTTTTGTATAATAAATACGCTATGGATTTGGTATTTAATCTTGTTCTAAAAATAATCCCGTATATTCTGGTTGGCTGGCTTTTATCAAGATTAAAAATAAGGTCTATAGAAACATTCATAAAGTATTTTGTCAGTTTTGCACTCTATATCCTGATTCCGTTGTTTATCTTTTTTGCAATGTGGTCTGCACCATTGAAACAGAACCTGAATAATACAAAAAACATTGGTATGATTGCTGTAATCGTTGTTCTGTTCGGGATTTTTTTTGCAGTAGTATATTCCAAAATTTTTTATACTGATTTCAGAGATACTGCATTGCCAATTATTTTTATGAATTCTGCATATCTGGCAATCCCGGTGAATACAGTTTTTTTCGGAACAACTGCCACTTTTTATGCTATAATCTATAATATCACAATCTCAATTTTGCATTTCACCATTGGCTTATGGATTGTAAGCGGTTCCGGTAAAGAAATATTTCGGCTGCCAATTTTATACTTTGCATTTTTAGGGATTCTGTTAAATCTAACAGATGTAAAAATACCATTACAGCTGACCGGTTTTTCAAAGATGCTAACATCGGTTACACTGCCAGTGATGTTATGTCTTGTTGGCTATCAAATAAAAATGCTTGATTACAATATGCTGAAAAGAACGCTTGTCGGTGTGTCACTGCGAATGCTCGGTGGTGTAGTTGTTGCATTTGTTTTCTGTAAGATATTTGATATAACTGGTATAACAAGAAGTGTCTGCCTGATATCAAGTTCTATGCCATCAGCAGTCAATACATATATTTTTTCTAAAGAATACAATGCTGATTTTTCGTTTGCTTCATCAATGATAGTAGTTGGTCTAATTTTTTCGGTAATTTTAATACCACTAATTTTATGGCTACTTTAACAGTAAACGAGATAATGAATGATATTTATGTCCAAGCGCTGCTTGATGCTGCGGATAAAAACTTTGCGGCGATTGGCTACAAAGAGCACGGCTTAAGGCATGCTAAACTCACATCTAATATAGCGGGAAATATCTTATCACATCTTGGTTATCCAGAAAAAGATGTTGGGTTCGCAAAAATAGCAGGATACCTGCACGATATTGGGAATTCAGTTGAAAGGCGAACGCATTCTTTATCCGGTGCAATCCTGACAAAACGGATTTTGGAACGATTCAACATGCCGTATAACGAAATTCTGGTAATAATGAGTGCAGTCGGCTCACACGAAGAAAAGGATATTGTTCCGAACTCGCATATTACTGCCGGTGTAATTTTAGGCGACAAGACAGATGTCCATTTTTCAAGAGTAAGAACTACCAAGCGCACCGGGCTTGACAAACATACCCGTGTGAATCTTGCCTGTAAAAATTCGTTTCTGCGAGTAGATGCAAAGACAAAAACTATCTCGTTAGAATTGGCTGTTGATACTGTGATTGTTGATATAGGCGAGTATTTTGAGATTTTTTTAGAACGAATGCTTCAGTTAAAAAAAGCAGCAAAATACTTTGACTGCTCATTCATACTTTATGTGAATAAGAACAAGTTCTTGTAAAAAAATGAAAAAAGTGTTTACCACTGAAGCACTGAAGCACGGAATAATTTTTTTCAGTGTTTCCGTGTTTCAGTGGTTAAAAAAAAGATGTAACTAAAAATGGACACAGATACAAAAAAGTTTGGATTATCAAAACTGACAATCGGTTTAGCCGTGTTCATTATCCTGTCGGCAAGTTTCACAAGGTATATCTTGAATTTTTTGTATAAAAATGTAGGAAAAAACAATTTACAGATTTCAGCAGTTTTGGTTTTCGCAGTTGTCGGGGTTCTATTTGTTGGTTACCTTATAAAAGCCAGTATTCCCAAAACAAACTTATTTATTATTATTGTTTTGTTGCTTTCAGGTCTGGTTTGTTCGCAATTTATAAAAATTGTTGAGGAAC
Source organism: Elusimicrobiota bacterium (assembly GCA_040757695.1). Classification (NCBI taxonomy): domain Bacteria; kingdom Pseudomonadati; phylum Elusimicrobiota; species Elusimicrobiota bacterium. Next base: position 14,185 of record JBFLWK010000043.1, on the reverse strand, counting down.
GAATCCATATTTTAGAATACGGGTTGCTCGGCTGGCTGGCTGTGTGTGATGTTGTTGATAAACAGAGACATAAAACTTTTTTGTATGCTGGTGGCTTTGTTTTTTTAGTTGGTATGTTGGACGAAGGATTCCAGTATATCTTACCCAACAGGGTTTGTGATATCAGAGATGTGGTTTTTAATACTATTGGCGGTTTATGGGGTATAATATTAAGAATTTTGAAGTCATAAAAAAAGAAAAAAAAACACGAGCACGAGCCGGTATCTTGAATACAGCACACGGCAGGATTGAGACACCGTGTTTTATGCCTGTCGGGACACTTGGAACAGTCAAGACAATTTCACCAGCCGAACTTATAGAACTTGATGCTCAAATTATTCTCGCAAATACATACCATTTATATCTTCGGCCTGGAATTGAGATAATAAAACAAGCAGGTGGCTTGCATAAATTTATCGGATGGAATAAACCAATTCTTACTGATTCCGGTGGCTTCCAGGTTTTTTCACAATCAAGATTAAAAAAAATTACAGAAGATGGTGTAGAGTTCACATCGTTTGTTGATGGCTCTAAACATTTCTTTACACCTGAAAAAGTAGTAGAAATTCAGCAGGTTCTCGGTTCTGATATTATGATGGTTTTAGATGAATGCGTTTCTTATCCCGTTGAACACGACTATGCGAAATCATCTATGGAGTTAACATTGCGATGGGCGGAAAGAAGCAAAAAAAAGTTTAGAGAACTTAGTTTAGAGTTTAGAGACAAAAACTCTCAACTCTCAACTCTCAACTCTCAACTGCTTTTTGGTATTATTCAAGGCTCAACTTATACAGATTTACGCCGCGAATCTGCTGAGAAAACGGTTGAACTGGATTTTGACGGTTATGCTTTAGGTGGGCTGTCCGTTGGCGAACCGAAGGACTTGATGTATGATATAATTTCCGCGACTGAACAGTTCCTGCCTGAAAATAAACCAAGATATCTAATGGGTGTTGGCACACCTGAAGATTTATGGGAATGCGTAGAAAAGGGTATTGATATGTTTGACTGCGTTCTACCGACAAGAAATGCAAGAAACGGGCAATGTTTTACATCGTCAGGTAAGGTGAATCTGAAAAATGCAGAATACAAAACCGATTTTTCACCGCTTGATATAGAATGTGATTGTTATACCTGCAAGAATTTTACAAAAGCATACTTGAACCATCTTGTAAGAAGCGACGAAATTTTAGGGATGCGATTGAATTCGTTGCATAACCTATATTTTATACAAAGAGTAATAAAGAAAATACAGGAAAGTATTAAAGCAGGAACATTTTTACAGGAACGAAAAAAATTTCTTGGTGTATAGGAAAGTATAGAATTACTGATTAGTTGCAATTTTTTTGCTATTTTGGTATAATGATAACGAAAGTTGAGAGTTTGGAGTTTAGAATTTAGAATTTGCCGTAATTTGGGATTTGGAATTTGGAATTTGGGATTTGGGATTTGAGATTTGCCGTTAAAGGGGGACAGTATTATGCCAGAACCGATTTCTGTAAATACACCAGGTGGTGCGATGTTTTCATCATTGATGCCGATTTTTTTGATTTTTATTGTTTTCTATTTTTTACTTATCAGACCGCAAACAAAAAAACAAAAAGAACATCAGAAAATGCTGGATAATCTGAAAAAAGGCGACCGAATAATTACCAGCAGTGGAATTTATGGCACTGTTCAGGATTTTCAAGGGAACAATATAAAATTGAAAATTGCAGAAAATGTGAATATCCAGATATTAAAAACAGCAATTTCAGCTGTGATAACAGAACGCGAATAAATACGAATAAAGGTACACATCGCGAATAATTGCGAATAAAGGATTGACTTATTCGTATAAATTCGGTTAAAATTCGGTTTTAATTCGTGATAGAATGATTACATTAGAAACAATCAAAACAAATCCGAAAGTTATCTCGTTTTTAGAGGCATCAAATGAATATCTCGGCGCAATTGGTTATACCGAGCACGGATTCCGGCATGCAGATATTGTTGCTAATCTCGCTAAAAATGTGCTAACACATCTTAATTACAAAGAACCACTGCCTGAACTTGCTGCAATTGCCGGCTATTTACACGATATCGGAAATGTTGTTAATCGTCAAGACCATATTTCGGCAAGCGCACTGATAGCGATGGATATATTAACAGGATTAGAAATGTCAGTAGAAGATATTGCGATAGTTATCAGTGCGATTGGGAATCACGAAGAGCCCGTTGGCGAGCCGGTTAATCCGGTTGCCGCAGCGCTTATTCTTGCTGATAAAGCAGATGTGCACAGAAGCCGTGTTAGGAATCCGAATATGATAGGGCTTGATATTCACGACCGCGTCAATTACGCAGTTGAACGCTCGTTTTTAAGGGTAGATTCTGAGAAAAAAATAATTTCGTTAGAACTGACAATTGATACAAACATCTCGCAGGTGATGGAGTATTTTGAGATTTTTTTATCCAGAATGCTGATTTGCAAAAAAGCAGCAGAATACCTTAACTGCGATTTTGATTTGTATATAAACGAAACGAAACTATTGTAGATAAAACGAATGACTGCAAATAAAAGAAATCCCTTTTATACAGAAATTGAATCGCGTCTAAAAATTTGTGATTATTTGGTCGGTGATTTGTAGTAATTTGTATATATGAGTATAAAAAAATTTAAATGGATACTTTTCTGGGTTGTGCTTTTAGGCGCTATTTATTTTCTATGGCCTACATTTTTCTGGTATCAGATGTCGCCAAAAGATAGGCTGAAAGCACAGCAAACCAGAGAAAAAATCGTCGGCAAAATCTTGAATCTTGGGCTTGATTTACAGGGTGGTATTCATCTGGTATTAGAAATTGATGAAACCAAACTGGGCAAGGATATGAATGTTTCAGATGCGCTAAATAGAGCGATAGAAATTATCCGAAACCGCGTAGACCAGTTTGGTGTTTCAGAACCGTTCATTGCGAAACAGGGTGAGAAATGGATTGTGGTTCAACTGCCTGGTATTAAAGACCCGCAAACCGCAATTGATTTAATAGGTAAGACCGCACTATTAGAGTTTCGGCTTGTAGAAAATACCGGTGCAATAGAAAAAGTTGCAACAAAAGCAAGAGAACTTGGGGTTCAACTTAAAGATATCTATGACGAAAACCATCAAATAAAAAAAGAGTTTGCAGAATTTATTCCAAAAGACTACGAAGTGCTGCCAGGTAAAGAGGAGGGCTATTTTCTGGTTACCGCAACCGCTCAGGTAACCGGCGCGTATCTGACTGATGCTAAAATGAAAATTGGCGGGCAGTACAATATGCCATATGTTGGAATTGATTTTAATAGAGACGGTGCTAAACTTTTTGCATCGGTAACTGAGGCGAATATAGAAAGACGACTGGCAATCGTTTTAGATAGTGTTGTTCAATCCGCACCTGTTATAAGAACAAGAATACCGGATGGACACGCTATTATTGAAGGTAATTTTACTGCTGAAGAGGCGTCAGGGCTGGCAATAGTGCTGCGTGCTGGTGCGCTTCCTGCACCGGTTAGAATTATAGAAAACAGAACTGTCGGGCCTTCGTTAGGCAGAGATTCTGTCAAAGCAGGATTTGTCGCATGTCTCGTCGGACTTCTGCTCGTTGTCAGTTATATGATTTTCTATTACAGGTTTTCCGGGCTGATTGCTGATGCGGCACTGCTGCTTAATATGCTGATTTTACTGGGTCTGATGTCGCTGTTTCATGCTACACTGACAATGCCGGGTATTGCAGGGATTATTCTGACAATCGGTATGGCTGTGGATGCTAATGTGCTTATTTTAGAACGAGTCCGTGAAGAATTACGAAACGGAAAAACCGTCCGGGTCGCGATTGATTTGGGCTACGAGAAAGCGTTTTCGGCAATTTTAGATGCTAATGTTACAACATTGATAGCTGCGGCATTCCTGTTCCAATTCGGGACAGGTCCTGTGAAAGGATTCGCAGTCACACTTACACTCGGAATCATTGTCTCAATGTATACTGCAATTGTTGTGACGCATCAGATATATGATTCATGGCTTGCAGGTCGGCAAATAGAACAGTTGTCTATATAATCACGAATAGATATTCGAGAATAAGGAGCGAAGCAACTAAATGATCCAGCTTTTCAAAAAAACAAATTTTGATTTCGTCGGCAAACGAAAATCCTTTTTTGCTGTATCTTCAATCTTAATCTTAATCTCAATCTTTAGTATTTTTTTTCATAAAGGGCTGAATTTCGGAATTGATTTTACCGGCGGAACACTTGTTCAGTTAAAATTTAATCAACTGATTTCGCTTGGTGATATTCGTTCTGCCCTTTTAAAAAATGGAATCAATTGCGAACTTCAGGATTTTCCACAGCAACACTCTGTTATCATCAGAATAAAAAAAGGGACTGACGAAGGTATCGCAAAGAAGATTCAGCAGATATTAAGCACAGAAATCCAGAATAACCCGTTTGAACTTGAAAGAACCGAATATGTAGGTCCTACTATCGGCAAACATTTAATCAATCAAGCGTTTTTTGCACTGTTCTGGTCTTTCGTTGGTATTATTGTTTATGTTGCATTCAGATTTAAATCGGGCATCTGGGGTGTAGCGGGTGTTGTCGCACTTATACACGATGTATTCATTACCATCGGGCTTTTCTCGGTCATAAATAAAGAAATCTCAATCACTGTGATTGCCGCACTTTTGACACTTGCGGGATATTCTATAAATGATACTATTGTTATTTTTGATAGAATGCGTGAAAATATCCGGCTTTACAGAAAAGAAACACTGTATCAGTTAATCAACCGTTCTGTTAATGAAACGCTTTCCAGAACTATTATCACATCGCTTACCGTATTTCTGGTTCTTTTATCGCTCTTCTTTTTAGGTGGTGAAGTAATACACGATTTTTCACTCGCACTACTTTTTGGAATCGTCATCGGCTCGTATTCTACAATTTTCGTTGCCGCACCGATTGTCTACGAATGGGAAATAAAAAAAACAGGAAGTCGGAAGTTGTAGCCCCCGAATTCATTGGGGGGGGTGAGCTGATTTTGTTATGTGGACGAAAGAAACACTTCAGCAACTTATTAAAGAAAAACTTGCGGACTACAAGTTTATTGTTGTTTCTAACAGACAGCCGTATTCGTTTGAGTATTCCGGCAGAAAAATTAAATACACAAAAACTATTGGCGGACTTGTAACCGCAGTTGACCCTGTAATGCAAACTGCTGGCGGTGTATGGGTCGCATATTCTTCAGGTGATGCGGATACTGATATTATAGATAAAAATAATACCGTAAAAGTACCACCTGAAAAAAATACTTATACCCAGAAATTAGTTTTCCTGTCAAAAGAAGAAGAAAACGGGTATTATTACGGATATGCTAACCAATCGCTCTGGCCTTTGTGCCATATCGCATATCGTCAGCCGATTTTTGATTCTGCTCACTGGCAGTATTATAAAAATGTGAACCAAAAATTTGCCGAAAGCGTTTCAGAACTTTTTGACGAACAGAAGCCGTTTATATGGTTACAGGATTACCATTTAACGCTTTGTGCAAAATATATTAAAGAAAAAAAACCGGATGCAATTGTTTCTATTTTCTGGCATATCCCCTGGCCCAACCCGGAAGTATTCAGAGTCTGTCCACAGAAGTTAGAAATTTTAGAAGGGCTTCTATCAAATGATTTACTCGGGTTTCACATAAGGTATCACTGCCACAGGTTCTTAGAAACCTGTGAGTTAGAATTAGAGGCAAAAGTTGATTGGGAGGAATCATCCGTTACTTACAAAGGACATAAAACATTGATTCGTGATTTCCCAATCAGTGTTGATTTTGAACAATTAGCCGAGATGGCTTCCGACAATAAAGTAACAAAAGAGGTTGATAACTTGCCGTCCCAGATAGACCCGCCTTACGAGATTCTAGCATTAAGTATTGACCGTGTTGACTACACAAAAGGTATTATTGAAAAAATTCGCGCAGTTGACAGATTCCTTGAAAAGTATCCGCAGTATCAGAAAAAATTCGTTTTCTTCCAGAAAGGTGCATTAAGCCGTCTCCATATCAAGACATATAAAAACCTGATAAATGAGATACAGTCAGTTGCAGAAGAAGTCAACTGGAAATACCACACTGGCAATTGGTATCCAATTGTTTTATTGAACAGTAAAATTGATTATACGACACATCTTGCATTATACCGTGCCTGTGATTTATGTCTTGTTGGTTCGCTACACGATGGAATGAATCTCGTTGCTAAAGAGTTTATCTCGGCAAATGTTGACTTGAAAGGAATACTTATGCTGTCAAAGTTTACAGGTTCTGCACGGGAATTAAAAGAAGCAGTGCTTGTTAATCCCTACGATACTGATGGTTTTGCAGATGCAATAAAAGAAGCGATTGAATTACCTGTTGACGAAAAAAAAGAACGAATAAAAAAGATGCGGAATACTATTCAAGAAAACAATATCTATAAATGGGCAGGTAAATTCATCACACACCTGGTAAAATCAGGCGAACAATGTCCAGAACCCTGAAAAATAAACAAGCCCACTAAAGTGGAGAGTAACAAAATTATACCCGACTTCAGTCGGCATAAACCTGAATTTTGCTTGGGAAAGAGTTCTGTGATAAAAAGAAAAAGAATGAATTACTTTTTTAGTGAATGGAAAAGAATCAACAAAAGATTGACGAACAAAAAAAGGATTTTTTTCTTTGATTACGATGGAACACTAACACCAATTGTTAAGAAACCAGAATATGCAAAATTAGATTCACAGATAAAATGGCTTTTGAAAAAACTCTCAGAAAAATATACAGTCGCAATTATTTCAGGTCGGCCGCTTTATGATATTAAAAAACAAGTCGGGCTTAAAAATATCATCTATTCCGGTAATCACGGGTTTGAAATTGAAACACAGATTAACACAGATAAGAAACACAGATTCACACAGATATTTATTCATCCTGAAGCCCAAAAAATAAAGCCGATTATACAGAGAATCCGACCTGTGCTTGAAAAAAAAATAAAAAATATAAAAGGAGCGTTTGTAGAAAATAAGGGTTTAATTTTAAGTATCCACTGGCGATTGGTTGATAAAAGATATATACCAAAATTATTCGTGATAATTCGTGAAGTTATTCGCACTAATTCGCGTGTTGTTCTCACGAAAGGTAAAAAGGTATGGGAAATCAGACCGAATATAAACTGGGATAAAGGCAAAGCGGTAAGGTTTATCCTTTCCCTCTTCCCTCTTCCCTCTTCCCTCTTCCCTGTTTATATCGGTGATGACACAACCGACGAAGACGCATTCAAAATGTTAAAAAATGGTATCACAGTAAGAATCGGAAAATTAACAAAATCAAACGCAAATTATTATCTCAAAAATCAATCTGAAATAATAAAATTTCTTAAAACGCTAAGCCCTGAACTTAAGTAACATTCAGGTCGTTCTAAAGAGGACGCAGATGAACGCAGATTATCAGGATTTTAAGTATAAAGAGTTAACAGAGAAAATAATAAAGGCCTTTTACCAAGTATTTAATACTCTTGGTTATGGTTTCTTAGAAAAAGTATATGAGAATTCGTTATTGATAGAATTAAAGAAAATGGGACTTAAGGTTGTTACTCAATCACCGATTAAAGTATTGTATGATAACCAGATAGTAGGCGAGTATTTTGCTGATATATTAGTTGATGACAAAGTAATTGTTGAAATTAAGTCGGCTAAAATACTGATAGACGAACACGAGGCACAATTATTAAATTACTTAAAAGCTACAGATATAGAAGTAGGATTGTTATTAAACTTTGGACCAAAAGCAGAGATTAAACGGTATGCTTTTGATAATTTAAGAAAATAGAAATCTGCGTTTATCAGCGGGAATCTGCGTCCAAATTTATGCCTAATCCATTCCATTTTTATACCCGACTGAACCTCACGGAACTTTTAGGAAAAAAAGCAACAAATCTTGCTGAATTACTTGAAAGACTTAAAACTGTGCCAGGTTCATCTATTTATTACCATACCCACCGTTTTCTTCAGCAACACCATTTCTTATCACCTGAACCACCGAACGATTTCGCATACTGGGTGAGTAATGTTTTACAGGAAGATGAATTAGGCGAACAACTCGCAGCCGTTGATATAATTCAGTTCAAAAAAATTGCAGAATTACGAGAACGATTTGTAGCAATAATAGAAAAACATATAAATAAAAAAAATACGCTTCACGAAATTTCTGTTGGCGATGAATTCCATTTTATGAAATCTGTAACATTTATTATCCCAACGCAATATACGGCGAATAATTTAACTGAGTTTCTACAAGCAGTAAAAAAGATTTCTATCCATTCTATATATTATCATATGTTTGAAGCACGACTCCGACTTGGAAAAGGAACTAACGATTTCTCTAACTGGCTTGAAACTGAATTAAACGAAACCGAACTGGCAAAACTGATTTCTGAACTTGACCCGTATACGCAGACACTGGAATCACTGCGACAAAAAATAATCTGTATGATTGAAACGAAATAAAATGCCTAAAATCAATGATTATGTTCCTATAGTTGGTGAAGATACAATTGAAGAATTGAAAATTCTCAGCAAAAGACTTAAAGGAAAAATTATACAGCATATCAATTCTACATCAGTTGGTGGCGGTGTTGCAGAGATATTAAATAGAATGGTTCCGCTGATGAACGAATTGGGAGTGGATACCAGATGGGATTTGCTCAAGGGCGGTGAAAAGTTTTTTAATATCACTAAAAAGTTTCATAATGCATTACACGGTATCTCGGTTGAAATAGCCAACGATGAGTTTGATTTTTTTTGTCAGGTTGAAAACGAAAATGCTAACGCGATAAATTTTTATGGCGATATAATTCTGGTTCACGACCCGCAACCGATTGGACTTGTTACAAGAAAAACGGATTTGGGTAAAAAATGGGTCTGGCGATGCCATATTGATGTATCACAGCCGCAAGAAAATGTCTGGCAGTTCCTTAAGAAATTTATTGAGAAATACGATATCACAGTTTTTTCGGTGCCTGAATATGCAAAACCAATCCCAATAAAACAGATGCTCATATCACCATCAATAGACCCGTTAAGCGAGAAGAACAAGGAGTTACCACAGGAGGTTGTTGATTCTGTTTTTGAGAAATATCAAATAGAAAGAAATAGACCGATTATAACACAGATTTCGCGTTATGATTTTCTTAAAGACCCGCTCGGCGTAATAGATGCGTTCAAGATGGTAAGAAAATATGTCAACTGTCAGTTACTCCTTGCCGGAAATACCGCTACCGACGACCCTGAACACGATAAAGTGTTGAATGCTGCAAAAGAACGAGCCGCAGGGAACCCCGATATCCATCTGCTCGTTATTGAACCATCACATAACGATATAGAGATAAACGCTCTTCAGTGCGGCTCTGATATAATTTTGCAAAAGTCAATAAGAGAGGGCTTTGGGCTGACCGTTTCAGAAGCGCTATGGAAGAAAAAACCGGTTGTTGCCAGTGCTGTCGGCGGTATTCCGTTACAAATTACACATAAATACTCGGGAATTTTAACACATACTGTTGAAGGAACTGCTTACTGGCTGAAACAACTTCTTAACTCACCTGAATATGCAAAACAACTTGGCTTAAATGGACACGAACATGTAAAACAAAATTTCCTTTTAACAAGACATCTACGAGAGTACTTTCTGATGTTCCTTTCTTTATATCACACCGAAGATATTGTCTATCTCTAATTTTTCTTGAAAATTTCAGTATTTTCTGATATAATAATATAGTTATGAAACTAATAAAAAATTTCAGAATTGCTTTGAGACAGGGTTATATTTTTCGGGATATAAAAAAGAAAAAAAAGATGCAAGGGCTTGTCCCGATTTTAATCGGGACGTCAAAGCCCGAAGCATTACACAACAATGTAGCCGAGAATTCATTCTCGGTGAAGCGGAGCGAAAGAAAAATTGAACTGCCAGAGCAAGCACTTTCAGAAAAATTAAAAGAGATTCAAAATAATATCAAACCCGCTACTATCTATGAAACATTCAATCCCGCAGTATTCGGAAAAAAAATTGATTTCGGTAAGTCTATTGCTGTAACAGTTTTTGCGGTTACACTCGGAACAGAAATTGAATTACTTAAGAAGAATGAAATACTTGACGCCGCCCTCAAAGACGGGTTTGAAGTTACCAAAAATTTCACTGCGAAACTTATTCAGTTAGAAGCAGAAGAAGAACACTGCGAACTTATGGAGCCAATGGAGATTGAGCCGTCGCTTATTTTTGAGAATAAAAAAATTTTAGCAAAACTGGATTTCTTAAAAATAGATATAAAATTTGGGAAAGATGTTTTGATACCCGGGAACACAAAATTTTTCGCCATCGGCTGGCTATTAAAGAGAAAGAAATAAAATTTTTTGTTAAGGGAGTAGAACGAATTGAATTTATTTTTTGATAAATTTTTAATTTGGCTCGGCAGTTTTTATATCTGGTTCGTCGGCAGAACATCAAAAATCATTGTAAAAAATTCTTCTGTGTATGATTGGTTAACAAAAAACAATAAACCAGTAATATTTGCGTTCTGGCATGGTAGACAAATTCCGCTTGTTTGGTCGCACAGAAAAAAAAATATACAGATACTTGTGAGTCAGTCTAAAGATGGCGAATACATCGCAAGGATTACGAAAAGATTCGGATTTGGTACGGTTCGCGGTTCAAGTTCAAAAGGTGGAATAAAAGCGCTTGTGGGAATAATAAGAAAAGCCAAAAATGGGTTCTCGGTTGCATTTACACCTGATGGGCCACGAGGTCCAGCAAGAGAAATTCAACCAGGCGTCATTCTTACAGCACAAAAAACAGGATTGCCTATAATCCCGCTCGCCAGTTCATCAAAAAGAAAATATATTATCAAAAACTGGGACGAATTCCATATCCCATATCCATTTAACAAAATCGTTATATGTCACGGCGAGCCAATTTATATTCACGAAACCGAAGATATAAAAGTGAAATTGCAAGAACTAAAAAAAGCAATTGATGAAACCACTAATAAAGCAGATATTCTTATTTCTTAGTTAGGTGCACATTTAGAGTATCTATAACCGACGAGCAGCGTTAACTTATTAATTAATTCATTAATTCATTAATTTGTTAATTTATGAAAATATTGATAATACAAACGGCGTTTTTAGGTGATGTTGTTTTAACATTGCCATTGATTCAATCAGTAAAAAAATATCTTAAGGCACACTTAAGTATACTCTGTATCCCAGCAACACAAAACATATTGGAGGGACACCCGGCAATTGACGAAATTATTATCTATGACAAGAAAGGAAAGGACAAAGGTTTTTTTAAGTTGGTAAAACTTGCGAAAAAACTGAAAGAAAAAAAATTTGATACTGCAATAATTCCACACCCATCTTTTAAATCCGGCTTAATTTCATATCTCGCGAATATTCCCGAAAGAATAGGATTTTCAAACAGCGCGGGCAGATTTTTTTTTACAGACAGGGTTTTCTTTGATAAAAGGAAACACCAACTTGAAAGATATCTCAGTTTACTTAAACATTTCAATATTGAGGTAAAAGAAGCAAAGACTGAAATTTATATTGATGAAAAAGATGAAAAATTTGCCGATGATATTTTACTGAAAGATAAAAAATTTTTTGGAATAAATCCGGGCAGTGTATGGGCAACAAAGAAATGGCTTCATGAGAGGTATGCCGAACTTTCTGATAAAATTGTAAATCAACTTGATGGACAGGTTGTTATTTTTGGCGGACCTTACGATATTGAAACTGCATCAGAAGTTGAAAAAAATATGAAATCAAAGGCGATAAATCTTGCAGGCAAAACAACGCTTAAACAACTTACAGCACTTATAAAAAAATGCTGCGTTTTTATAACAAACGATTCAGGACCGATGCATATATCCGCAGGATTAAATGTTCCAACGGTTGCTATTTTTGGGCCTACAGTTAAGCAACTTGGTTTTTTTCCATATTCAAAAAAAGCAGTTATTGTTGAAAAAAGTTTGCCTTGTCGTCCTTGTGGAAAACACGGTCCGAACAAATGTCCTAAAAAGCATTTTAGATGTATGACAGAAATTTCTGTGGATGATGTTTTTGAAGCAGTAAAATTGTTAAATAACAAATATCAATAGTATTATCATATTATCGCTAATATGATATTCACATTGTCGCTAATGTGATAATAAGAAATAGTGAAAAAATAATATGAAAATTCTGCAAATAATTGATATCCCGTGGAATAGCGGGATAACAAGTTATGCTATTGAACTATCAAAAGGGCTTGCTAAAAAGGGTCATAAGATATTCTTTGCAAGCTTGAAGAATGGACTACCCAATAAACTTGCCCAACAGGCAGGTTTCGAAACAATTAATATCTGTTCAAGGAAAAATCCATTTGTTTTTGATACTGTTTTTCAATTAGCAAAATTTATACAAATGTGTAATATTGATATTGTTAATGCCTACACAGGCAAATGTCATTTTTTAGCATATTTGGTTTTACTCATTTCTGCTAAAAAATTTGCTATAATAAGAACGAAATCAGATGCGTTATACCCGAAAAAAAGTTTTTTGTATAAAAAAACAAAAAAAGTTATTGCTGCTTCAGAGTTTATAAGAAAACAGTATTTAGAAATCGGGCTTGAGCCCGAAAAAGTTGTAACAATCTATCAGGGTATAGATACATCAGTTCACGAGTTCACGAATTCACGAGTTCACGAGTTTATTGTTGGCATAGTTGGAAGGTTAGATCCTGTGAAAGGACATAGATATTTTTTAGAAGCCGCTAAAATTGTTCTTAGGAAAATTCCCGATACAAAATTTTTAATTGCAGGTAAAGAAGAGAATATAAAATATAGTGAACTTAAAAAATTATCGGAAAAACTTGGCATAGAAAAGTCGGTTGAATTTTTCGGCTATGTAGAAGATGTCTACAAATTTATGTCAGAATGTTCACTTGGTGTAGTTACATCAACTGGGAGTGAAGCGGTAAGCAGGGTGCTGCTTGAATGGATGGCTTGCGGGAAAGTAGTCATTGCAACCTCTGTAGGCTGCATACCGGAGATACTTGATGAAACAGCTTTAGTCCCGCCTTTCAATGCAGAAATACTTGCACAAAGAATCTTGAAATTTTTAGAAACTCCGTCACTTATGAAAAATATAGCAGAAACCAACAGAAAAAAAATAGAAAAAGAGTTCGGATATGAGAAGTTTATGGCTGATACAGAAAGGATTTTTAACAGTGTTTTGTAGACGGCAAGAGTTTTTAGTTTTTGGCTCTCCTTTGATTGAGCAACCTGAGATTGATGAGGTTGTTGCATCAATGAAGAGTGGCTGGCTGGGTACAGGCCCCAAAGTCCAGAAATTTGAAGAAATGTTTAAGGAATACAAAAAAACCAGATTCGCTGTTGCTGTAAATTCCTGTACCGCTGCCATACATCTTTCTATGCTTGCTGTTGGAGTAAAGGAAAGTGATGAAGTAATTGTGCCGACGATGACATTTGCTGCTACTGCTAATGCAGTAATCCATGCTGGTGCAAGACCTATTTTTGTTGACTGTAAAAAAGATACGATGAATATTGACCCTGAAGAGATAGAAAGAAAGATTACATCAAAAACCAAAGCGTTAGTACCTGTACATTTTGCAGGTCGTGCTTGTGATATGGCTGCGATTATAGAAATTGCTAAAAGATATAAGTTAAAAATAATAGAGGACTGTGCACACGCTATAGAGACAAAATATCACGGCCAAAAAACAGGTGCTTTCGGCGAAATTGGCTGTTTCAGTTTCTATATTACAAAAAATATCGTCACTGGCGAAGGAGGGATGCTCATTACAAACAACGAAGAATATGCAGAAAAAATTAAAATTCTTGCCCTGCACGGATTAAGTAAAGATGCGTGGAAAAGGTTCTCTGACGAGGGGTATAAACATTATCAGGTAGTCTCGGCTGGATTTAAATATAATACTGTAGTTTGGCAAATTTCCCATTTCTCTAATGAGAAATAGGGTGGTCTGATTCATCAGACACGCTTGCTAATAAATGCTGAGACATATTATAAAGGAACCTATAAAAAATTGACGTGAAAGCC
>JBFLWK010000042.1 GCA_040757695.1 Elusimicrobiota bacterium | reverse complement strand
CCCCTGCGGCTGGTATTGCAATTTCTTCATCAATAGTATGTTTTATTACTGTTATTTTTTATTTTATAATTTTAAAGAAAAAAATAAAAAATTTACATGGATTATCCATAATTAAATCATTACTCAGAACAACCTTTCTTGCCGGAATATCAGGAATAGCAATAATTGTTATGTTTCAGAAATTAAATAATTTTATCATTGTACCGACAATTTTTAATCAAATAATAAAAGTCAGCAGTTCCGCAATAACGGGAATAGTCGTTTTTACTGTAATGGCATTCTTACTAAAACTGGAAGAAGCACAGAAAATTTATGTGTTATTAAAAGCAAAATTAGAAAAAATAATTATCCGTATATGAACAACAATCCTAAAGTACTGTTGGTTTATCCAGGCAGTAAATTACGCGGATTTGCCTTCCCGATAGGACTTCTTTATGTTGCACAAGCACTACTTAAAAAAAATATAGATGTATCCTTCATTCATCTCGGAATTGACAGTCCCAATAAAATAAAACCAGAGAATTATCTTTTTGTTGGAATCAGTATGTTGACTGGTAGAATGATTTTAGATGGTTTACAGGCTGCAAAACTGATAAAGAATTACAATAAAAAAATTCCAATTGTTTTGGGTGGAGTTCACCCTTCTCTATTACCCAAAGAATGTTTACAAAACGAACTGGTTGATATAGTAGTTATTGGCGAGGGTGACGAAACAGTACAGGAACTTGCACTCTCTTTATTAAACAAACAAGATTTATCTAAAGTTAAAGGAATCGCTTATAAAGACACCGAAAAAAATATCATTGTAAATCCACCAAGAGATTTTATTGATATGAATAAATTAGATTTTGATTTGCCATATCATCTTCTCGGTAAAAATATCTTACAATCTTACGAACTCCCTATTCATACATCCAGAGGATGTCCATATAGATGCAGTTTCTGTTACAGTACTGCTTTTCACAAAAGAAAGTACAGAGCAAAGAGTGCTGAAAAAGTTGTGGATGAAATAGAATATCTTTATAAAAAATATAATATAACGAGTTTCGATATCGGTTATGAAGATGAATTTTTTACAAACCCTGATAGGAATTATGAAATTTTAAAAACTATTCTTAAAAAAGGGTTGAAAATACGATGGAGTTCCTTTTGTAGATTCAACACATTTGATAATGCTATTACAAAATTAGGTACTGATTTTGTAGATGTGATAAAAAAATCAGGTTGTGATTATCTGGCTTTCGGTGCTGAATCAGGCTCCCAAAGACTATTAGACGAAATCATTAAAAAAGATATTACTGTTGAACAAATAATTAGAACTGTCAATTACTTAAAAAATTACAAAATACCTCACAGGATAAATTTTATGTGCTGTTTCCCTACTGAAACACAAAATGATTTAAATGCTACATTTGATATTATTAATAAAATATCATATAACAATTCATCAGTTTTATTCGGGATTCATATATTGGTACCGTTCCCAGGAACTCCAATCTTCAATTTATTAAAAAAGGACTATGCTTACAAAACGCCGTCAACTCTTGAGAAATGGGGAGAGTACAATGCACCATTTACCTCATACAAAAAAGTAACCTGGCTGCCAAATAAATACGCAAAAATGTGTTTCAACCTAAATTTGTTATTCGGTCATATTTTTTTCAAAGATTTTAAATCATATAAAATGTATAAAGAATTTATCCGCAATTCAAATTCATCTACAGTATATCCAACAGGATACATTGGTTATCTTATAGCAAAAATTCAAAGATGGCGATACAAAAACAGAGTTTTTGATAATGTGGTGGAAACGATTTTATTTTCTAAATTTATAAAAATACAATTCGGTACTAAAAGATTTATTGTTAACTGTATTCTCAGAAAATATTTATCTCCAAAGATATATCAAATATTAAGAAATTGGTTTAGAAATAAAGAATTGGTCTACGAGCAGTAAAATATGATTATAACAAGAACCCCTCATAGAATATCCTTTTTCGGTGGCGGTACTGATTATCCATCTTGGTATTTAAACTACACTGGAAAAGTGCTCGGTACCGCAATTGACAAATACTGTTATCTTATAGTAAGAGAATTACCTCCATTTTTTATACATAAACATATAATCGCTTACTCTATCATAGAAAATATAAGTAATATTGAAGAAATAAAACATCCTGCTGTAAGAGAAATATTAAAATATTTAGACTATAACAAAGGAATATCTATTCATTATGATGGTGATATACCAGCAAAATCTGGCATGGGCTCAAGTAGTACTTTTACCGTCGGGCTCTTAAAAGCGATGTATGCATTGGAAGGAAAAATTATATCTAAAAAGGAACTATATCACCTAGCTATTCATATTGAACAAGACTTAATAAATGAAAATGTTGGTTCCCAAGACCAGGTTTTTGCTGCACAAGGGGGATTTAACAAAATTGATTTTTTAAAAAATGGTGAAATTATTGTAACACCTGTAATTATGACAAAAGAAAATATGGCTGTTTTTAAACAAAAATTCATGCTTTTTTACACAGGAATAACAAGAAATGCATCAGAAATAGCAGCAGAACAAATAAAAAATACTGAGAAAAATGAAAAGGAACTACATCAAATGAATGAACTTGTTGATGAAGCATATAATATCGTAACCTCAACTAATCCTGATTTTAGTTCTTTTGGGAAACTTCTTAATGAGACATGGAAACTCAAACGAAGTTTATCTTCTAAAATCAGTAATACCTCTATAGACGAAATATATGAAATAGGTATAAAAAATGGCGCAGCAGGCGGGAAACTCCTTGGAGCAGGTGGCGGTGGCTTTATGCTTTTTTATGTGGAACCAGAAAATCAATTAAAAGTAAAAAATGCATTAAAAAATTTACTGAATATACCGTTTGAATTTGATTTTTCTGGCTCAGAAATCATTTTTTATAGACCTTCATATACAGCTGAATTATGAAATACGAACTGCTTTATTCAACATTCTCAAAAGAAGAAAAACAGGCGATGCTTGAAGTTATTAAAAGTGACCAGTTTACTATGGGCAAACAAGTTCAAGAATTTGAGGAACAATTCGCAAAATATTTTGGGATGAAATACTGTGTTATGGTTAACTCCGGTTCCTCGGCAAATCTTATAGCGGTTGCCTCGCTTTTTTACCGAAAAGAAAATCCACTAAAACAAGGCGATGAGGTTATAGTTCCAAATATCTCATGGAGTACAACTTTTTATCCGCTCTATCAGTACGGATTGAAAATGAAGTTTGTGGATGTTGATTTACATACGCTTAATATGGATCCAAACGAATTACAAAAAACAATAACAAAAAAAACAAAAATGGTTGTAGCAGTCAGTATTCTTGGTAACCCTTGCCAGTTTGACGAAATCACAAAAATATGTCGTGAGAATAATATTATACTTTTTGAGGATAATTGCGAATCAATGGGTGCAAAGTTTAATGGTAAATACACAGGCACTTTCGGTCTGATAAATACTTTCAGCACTTTTTTCACGCATCATATCTCAACAACTGAGGGCGGGTTAATTCTTACCAACGATGAAAAACTTTATTGTCTGGCAAAATCGTTAAGATCACATGGCTGGACACGGGGTATTTCTGAAAGCAGTGGTATCTATAAAAAAAAATATGACGACTTTTTTGAAGCATACAGATTTATTCTGCCTGGCTATAATGTTAGACCAATGGAAATACAAGGTGCTCTTGGAAAAATCCAACTTAGAAAATTAAGCAAATACTTAAAAATCAGACGACAAAATGCAAAATATTTTAAAGCGGTTTTTGGGAATGATAAAAGATTTATTACCCAAAAAGAAACCGGCAAAAGCTCCTGGTTTTGTTTCACTATGATAGTAAATCCTGAAAGTGGTATAATACGAGAGAAAGTGCTTGAAAAATTAAAAAAAGCAAATATAGAATACAGAATTATAACTGGCGGCTGTATGTTGAGACATGATGTTGTGAAATATTTTGATTACAGTTATACAAAATCAACAAACGCCGATATCGCACATTACAATGGCTTTTTCGTCGGTAATTATCCATTTGATATTAGAGATAAAATTGATTATCTTTACAAAACATTAAAAAAATTATGAATTACAAAATTTTAGTGACAGGCGGGGCGGGCTATCTTGGTTCAGTTTTAGTTCCAAAATTGCTTTCGTTAGGTAATAAAGTAACTGTTGTGGACAGTTTTATGTATTCGCAGAATTCGTTGGCAGAATGCTGTTATGATAATAATTTTAGCATCTTAAGAGGCGATGTGCGTGATGAAAAAATTATTCTGCCGTTGTTAAAAAATGCGGATATAATAATTCCATTAGCAGCTCTGGTTGGCGCACCACTTTGTAATAATGATAAAATTGGCGCAAAAACGATAAATGTTGATGCAATCAAACTTATCACTGATAATACATCTAAAACCCAGCAAATAATATATCCGACGACAAATAGCGGATACGGTATCGGTGAAAAAGATAAACTCTGCACGGAAGAAACACCGTTAAGACCAATATCGCTTTATGGTAAAACAAAAGCAGAGGCAGAAAAAATTGTCCTTAACAGAGACAACTCAATAACTTTTCGTTTGGCAACAGCGTTCGGAATGTCACCAAGAATGCGGCTGGATTTACTGGTAAACGATTTTGTCTATCGTGCCGTAAATGACAGATTCATTGTTTTATTTGAAGCACATTTCAGACGGAATTTTATACATATTAGAGATGTTGCAAAGGCATTTGCTCATGCAATTGACAACTTTGACAAGATGAAAAATGAGCCGTATAATGTCGGATTGTCTGATGCTAATCTTTCTAAACTTGAACTCTGCCAAAGAATAAAAAAACATATTCCTGACTTTGTATATCTAGAAGCGCCCGTCGGCGAAGATACTGATAAACGGGATTACATCGTCTCAAATGAAAAAATGGAAAAAACTGGTTTCAAACCGGAATTTTCGCTTGATGATGGAATAAAAGAACTTATAAAGGGTTATACAATAATAAAAAACAGCAAGTATGGAAATGTATAAAACTTTTGGTAAAAGCAGGTGTGTGAGATTAAAAGATGTAGATTATACTAACATACTTTATCCTTTACATATAATTATCGGCACCTTTAATAGGAAACCAATATTTTCTTATATTAACTATGCTGAGGTAGTTTTTAAAGAGATATCCAATGTAGCGTCCCAGTTTAACTGGGACGAAATAATTGTTTCCTATAAGAAAAGGAATTGTAAAGAATTGGTACGATTATCCATATTCATGGTCAAAATATTATATTCGTCCCATATAAAATGGGACGCTACAAAAAATGAAAAAAACTAAAGACAGAATCATTAAAAAAGCGCTTATTACTGGAATAACGGGCTCGGGTGGAAGTTATCTCGCAGATTATATTGTTGAAAATCAGCCTGAAGTTGAACTACACGGTATTTCAAGATGGCACAGTACCTCATCACTAAAAAATCTGGAAAAATCAATAGATAAAATTATTTTGCATGAATGCGATTTAACCGATTTTTCTTCCGTTTTCTCCATATTGAAAAAAGTTAAACCGGACGCGATTTTTCATCTCGCATCTTACGCAAATGTCCGTGCATCGTTTGAAACGCCGCTTTCTGTCATTAACAACAATGTAATGTCAACTGCCAATCTTCTTGAAGCGATAAAGATGGCTAAAATTTCTCCAATCATACAGTTGTGCAGTTGTTATGACAAAGATACTGAGGTTCTTACCAAACGAGGGTTTCTCAAATACGATAAGATTAAAAAAGATGATTTAGTGATAAGTATAGATCCAGATACGAAAGAGGTGAGTTATAGACCAATAAAAAAGATCATAATACAATACTACGAAAGTGCGATGAAATCTATAAAAGGAAGGAGCGTAGATTTGTTAATAACGCCCAATCACAATATAATCTTTAGTAAGAAACCTAATGGTAAATTGTTTTTTCAGAAAGTCAAAGATTTGAAAGCCCCCAAAAGTAGATTTTATTTTCCAAAGGGTAATTACAGAGGTAAGATGGAAGATAAAATAAGAGTAGGCAATAAATTCTACTCTACAAAAGATGTCTTATATTTGACCGGTCTTTACATAGGAGATGGATACAGTGGAATGTCATTAAAAAAATCTAATAATAAGTCAGGATTGAATCGCTCGGATTTTCTAAAATTATCTAGAAATAAAAAAGGAAGATTTATTGCCGGAAAATTTGGTTTAATAGAAGAAAGCGTTCAACATTCGTACAGAGTATTCTTGGCTATACCCGAAAGAGATAAATCTCGGTTGTCGGCCATAAATTGTCTGAATAGGCTGGGCATAAATTACAAACTATATAAAAATGAGATTTATTTCAGTTCTAAAGACTTTGTTAAATTTTTTGATGATGTAGGACATTCCTCTGCTGCTAAAAATATTCCAGACTGGATTTTTGAGTATGACAGTTATTATTTGGATTTTTTATATAAAGGGTTAATTGATTCTGATGGGTATTATTATACCACGGGGGAAAGATTTCACACTGTTTCCGAAAAGCTGGTCGAATCTTTTACAAAACTATGTTTGTTCACAGGAAGATTTGTTACTGTGTGCAAAAATAAGAATCCAAAATTGGGGAGATTTGGTCAAAGGCAGATAAAAAAAGCGAGAGATTTATATACCTTTTCAATTTCTAAAAAGTCCAGATTGGTAGAAGGTAGGAATATTAAAGAGACTACTTATAAAGGAAAGATATGGTGTTTAGAAATAGAAGGCACGCATAATTTTGTAGTAAGAAGGAACGGGAAAACAGTTTTCTGTGGAAATTCTTCGGAAGTATACGGTCAGGTTGACAAAAAAAATGTGCCTATAAAAGAAACCTGCCCTTTCAATCCTGCAAGCCCTTACGCTATCTCAAAAGTTACACAGGATTTGATGGGTTATACATATTTCAAAAGTTATAATATGAAAATCATAAGAACCAGAATGTTTGCATATCTTAATCCGAGAAGAAGAGATCTTTTTGCTACTTCTTTTGCAATGCAGGTAGCGAGAATTGAAGCAGGACTCCAAAAAATGCTTCTGCACGGTAATCTTGATTCTGTGAGAACAATTATTGATGTCAGGGATGCGATGGAATCATACTGGGTTGCGACAAAAAAATGCGAATTTGGTGAAGCATACAATATCGGCGGAACCACCGTTATGAAAGTCGAGGAGTATCTTGAAGAATTAAAAAAACTGTCAACCTGTAAAATCCCGGCAAGACCTGATAAAAAATTGTTCAGACCCGCCGATGTAACACTTCAAATTCCTGACACGACAAAATTCACAAAACAAACCGGCTGGAAACCGAAATATAGTTTCAAGGAAAGCGTTCAGCATTTACTTGACTATTGCAGAAACGAAGTAAAAAAATATGCGGTCATATAATTTTGGAATAATTTCAGACAGCACTAAATCTTTGGAAAAAGATATATTACTTGAAATTTTCAGACGGATATGTCTTGTCAGATATTTTGAACTGGACGCAATTGATGCTTTTAGAGAAAAGTTTATTACCAATTTTCTATATTTATCATCAGGCGAAGAATCAATTCCTGCGGCGATGTCATTGATAATTCCTGAATTTATGATTTTTGCACAGCATCGTTGTCATGCTGTTTATTTAACATTCGGCGGAGATCCTGAAAAACTACGTGATGAACTATTGGGGTTACCAACGGGGACAAGTGGTGGTAGAGCAGGATCTAATTGTATTCAATGTCACGAGAATAATATAACTATGTTTGGACATCATGGTTTAATTGGTGAAAATGTACCACAGGCAGTTGGTGCGGCACTGGGAAGCGGAAAACCAGTCGTAACCTTTTTTGGAGATGGCGCTGCTGAAGAAGATTATATATATCCTGCTATGGGATTTGCAGTGACTCATAAATTACCTGTCCTGTTTGTTTGCGAAGATAATAATTTATCTATCTTAACCACTGTTCAAGTAAGAAGGTCGTGGAGTGTAACCAATGTGGCAAAAGCACTGGGGATGCCGGCTGTTGATATTTCGGATGATCCTTGGACAATTTATAAAAAAACACAAGAATTAAAAAATAACTTACCGGCTTTTATGAATATCCATACATGTAGAATTTACTGGCATAATAGCGTTGGTATTGACGGTCCGCCTGAGTGGGACAGATTTCAAATTGTAAAAGATGACCTAAAAAAACTGGGGCTTTTACAAGAGGCAAAAAAAATTGAAAATGAAATAAAACTGTCAATGGAAAAATTATGGGACAGAAAACTGTTGCAGAAACTATTAAAGAGATAACAAGAAAACATTTGACTGAAAATAACGGACTGGTCTTAGGTGAGTGTTTGTCTGCTGTTGGCTGGGTTAACAATACTGTGCCTGACTGTCCGGGAATAGTTGAACTGCCGATGACAGATGTTGCAGGAGCAGGTATTGCTGTAGGATGTGCGTTAGTAGGACGGCGACCAATTTTTGTTATTAGATTCCAGGATTTTCTTATACTGAATGGTAGCCCTCTGATTTTTTTTGCTGCAAAAACAAAAGAGTTGCATGGCGTATCTGCACCTATATTTGTGAGGGCAATTGCAGCAGAAAACTTTGGTCCTGTACACTCTGGTGTTTTACATAGCATCTATATGCATTTCCCTGGTTTTCGTGTGTGTTCACCGATGACACCGAATGAATATCAACAAGCATGGAATGATTTTATGCAACACGATGACCCGTTTTTTTGTAGCGAACACCGAACCAGTTATTTAAATACGGAAGAATTACCCGATGTTATCAAAAAAAATGCAGATATAACATTGTTTCCAATATCGGCAACAAGATTTGAAGTGTCAAAAGCAGCACAATTACTTGAAAAGGATAGCATAAAATGTAATATCGTCCACATCGTTTGGTTAAAACCATTTCTTCTCGATGAACGGATAATTGAACCACTAAATCAAACAAAACTTGGATTGGTTATAGATGTCGCTTATGAAATAGCGGGCGCTTCGCAATCAATTGCATATCAACTAAATCAGGCAACAGGAAACTCCGTGAAAGCACTTGGACTTTACGATAGAACAAAATGTTTGTGTGAACCGTTAAGAAATCCAACACCGGATGCAAAACGAATTTACGAAACAGTAAAGAATATGTTACACAAAACTGAATAGAAACTGAATTTCACTTTTCTGAAATTCTGGAATTGTGAAATTCTGGAATTGTTAGATGGAGGAAAAAATGAAACGCGCTGTTATTATTACAGGACCGAATTTTCAGGATGAAGAATTTATTTATCCATTTTATCGTCTGCAGGAAGCAGGTTTTAGGGTGGATGTGGCAGTTAAAGATAAACAACATGTTAAAGGAAAATATGGAGTACCGTGTAAGCCAACTGTTGATGTTAACGAACTAAATGAATCTAATTATGATTTGGTGGTTTTACCAGGTGGGCATGAAGCACCCGATAGAGTAAGACAGATAAAAGAAGTGCTGGATTTTGTGAAAGCAATGAACGAAAAGAAAAAAATAATTTCTACAATCTGTCACGGACCATGGATTTTAATTTCAGCTGGTATTGTTAAAGGTAAAAAAATATCAGCGTATATTGGTATTAAAGATGATGTAATCAATGCAGGCGCAGAATATATAGATGCACCGGTGGTTGTGGATGGTAACATTATTTCGGCACCTCACTATAAATATAATGGCGACTGGATGAGAGAAACCCTTAAAAAATTCAAACCTCCGATTGATACGGATTAAAAAACAGATTACGCAGATAAAACCATGAATAAAACTGCCAAAATCTATGTAGCAGGACATACCGGAATGGTTGGTTCTGCGATAGTTAGACAATTGATAAAAAACTGGTTCACAAATATCATCACGGTGAAACATTCCGAATTAGACCTCTGTGAGCAGGAGCAGGTAAAAACATTTTTTGAACGAGAAAAACCTGACTATGTATTTTTGGCAGCTGCAAAAATGGGTGGTGTCTTTGCAAACAATACCTATCGTGCTGACTTTATTTATGAAAACTTAATGATACAAAACAATGTAATCCATCAGTCATTTTTAAACGAAGTAAAAAAATTGCTATTCTTAAGTTCTGCGGATGCTTACCCAAAAAATTATCAAATACCAATGAAAGAAGAACATTTATTAACGGGCGCACTTGAAGACACCTGTGCGCCTTACGCTGTCGCTAAACTTGCTGGTATCAAATTGTGCGAGTCATATAATCGTCAGTACGGAACTGATTTCATAGTTGCTATTGCACCTAATGTATATGGACCACATCAGCATTATGATATTTTGAATGCACAGGTTGTTCCATCATTGATAAAAAAATTTCACGATGCTAAAGTATCAAATTCTGGCGAGGTTATAATCTGGGGGACAGGAAATCCTGTAAGAGATTTTCTGTTTGTTGACGACCTCGCAGATGCTTGTATCTTTTTGATGCAGAATTATTCAGGAACTGATTTTCTCAACATCGGCACTGGAAGAGAATGTAGTATCCTTGAATTAGCAGAAACAATAAAAAAAGTTGTCGATTTTAACGGTAGAATAACTTTTGACAAAACCAAACCTGATGGTGTGGCTAAAAAACTTTTAGATGTATCAAAAATAAAAAATTTAGGTTGGCAAACAAAAACTGATTTAGCAACAGGTATCAGGATTGCATACAATTCCTTTTTAGATGAAATAGAAAAAAAAGAAGTAAGAACTTCAAAGATACATAATATCAAATTATGCGAAAAAGATACCATTGCTCTGAACCGAATAAAATCAGTGGATACCAAAATCGCCGTCAATATCCAGCCGGAAAGTTACAAAAATAAAGTGGTTTCAAAACCTTGGGGTTATGAATTCCTTGTATTTGAAAATAATGAGACATCCGTTTGGCTTTTATATTTGGAAAAAGGGAATTCAACCTCTATGCATTGCCATCCACAAAAGAAAACATCACTGATTATACTATCAGGGAAAGCGATGAGTAATACATTTCTGTCTTATAATTATTTAAAAGGAGGTGATGCGATAATTATTGAAAAAGGTGTGTTTCATTTCACAAAGGTACTGTCTGACAATGGTTTGTTTCTGTTAGAAATTGAAAACCCACCAAATAAAACCGACCTTGTCCGACTTGAAGACAGATACGGCAGGGTTACCTATGGCTATGAAGGTATAACAGAAATGCAAACACAAAATCTTGAAAACTATGATTATTTTTATTTTGAAGAACCCAATTTATACAAAAAATATTTCCATAATACTGATAGATTTATTGTTACATTTGAAGTTTTTACAAATAACAATGAATTTCTTCAACATTTTGACTTGAAAGAAAATGGACTTTATACAGTTTGTAGAGGAAAATTGCTTGATAATGAGAACAATATATTACTAGACACTGGCGACACTCAAAAAATAGATGTGTTATCAACAATTAAAGGGCTACACATTGTTGAAAAAACTGTTTTGCTAAAAACAATAACAAATGACAAATGACCAAAATTTCTGATGTCGCAATCATTATGTCAGAAAAAGACAACACTGCAATTGCAAAAAAAGATATAAAAAAAGGAATAGTAATAGGCAAAAAATTAAAAATTCTTGATTTTATTTCTCAAGGACATCGGTTCGCTTTAGCCGATATTCCAAAAGGTAAAACGGTAAAACAGTATGGTTATTCATTCGGACTATCAACAGGAATAAAAAAGGGCGAAATAATCAGCAAACATAATGTGCGCAATTATATATTTAACTATGAAACAGCAGTTAAAAAGATTTTTAATAAACCACGAATTAACATCAACAAAAGAAAATGCGAACATATTGACAAAACATTTTTGGGCTACAAACGGTTTGACGGACAAATAGGAACTCGGAATTTTTATCTTGTAGTTCCAACATCATTATGTGCAAGTGATGTTGCATCAAAAATTGCTGTTTCACTGGATACTAATGAATTCTTGAAAAAAAAATATAAAAATATAGATGGTATTGTTGCAGCTGTACACACAGAAGGTTGCGGTTGTAACGATGGCGAAATCATTGATAGATTACTTTTAACTTTAAGAAATACGATTGCACATCCCAATGTAGGCGGTATTTTAATTATTGACCTCGGCTGTGAAAAAACAAATAAACAATTGATTTCTAAATACTTGGGTAATTTGCAGATATACAAAAAACCAATAGATTTTTTATCTATACAGGATTTAGGTGGAACAACTAAAAGTATTATTGCAGGTAAAAATATAATACTTAAAAAATTAAAAAGAGTTAACAACATTACAAGGCAGAAAGTTTTTATAAACAATCTTGTGGTTGGCACTGAATGCGGTGCATCTGATACTTTTTCAGGTATTACTGCGAACCCATTAATTGGGAATGTTGTAGACAAAATAATTTCCTCCGGTGGGTCTGCTATCCTGTCAGAAATGCCGGAAATGGTAGGTGCAGAAATAAATCTTATAAAGCGGATGCAAACAAAAAAAGTGGCTAAAAAGTTTATTGCAGGAATGAATTACTATAAAGATTTAGCTGAAAAACTTGGTGTTTCGCTGAAAGGAAATTTTGTCCCTGGAAATGAAAAAGGCGGTCTTGTAAATTTAACACTAAAAAGTTTGGGCGCAATATTAAAGGGTGGAAGTTCAGAAATAGTTGATTTTGTTAATTATGCAGAGAGAATAAAAAAAAATGGACTGTCAATTATGAACGGACCTGGTAATGATTTAGAATCAATGACAGGAATAGTTGCTTCAGGCGCAAACATTATTCTTTTTTCAACAGGTATTGGCGCAACCGAAGGAAATCTTATCACACCTGTAATTAAAATATCTTCCCGGACTGAACTTTACAAAAAAATGAATGATGATATTGATTTTGATGCGGGGCAATTACTGAAAAAAGAAACCACTGCAGATAAAGTTAGCGATAAATTACTGGATTTAGTAATTGATACCGCTTCCGGTAAAAAAACAAAGGCAGAAATACTAAAAAAACGTTCATTCCAAATATGGTCTGCTGGGAAACTATCTTTGTAGATGAAAAAAAAATATAAAGCAGTACTTTTTGACTTTGACGGTGTTATCGGGAAAACAATGGAAGACAACTATAAAGCATGGAATTATGCGTTTTCTAAATATGGTATAGAAATAGATAAGACAGAATATTTTTTGCTTGAAGGTATGAGTGTAGAAAAAATTGCAGAACATTTTTTACGACAAAATTCAAAAAATTTAAACTTGGTAAGTAAAATAGTTAAATTAAAGGAAAAATCTTATATTCAAAATAACAAATTTTCATTATATCCCGGAGTGAAACATCTGATTCCAAAATTAAAAAAAAATGGTTATCTATTGGGTTTGGTTTCCGGGGGAATTTTTGAAAGAATAAAAAAATCATTAAAAAAGTTTCTAAAATTTTTTGATGTGGTTATAACTGGTGACAAAATCAAAAAATGCAAACCCAATCCGATACCATATTTAACTGCTGTAAAAAAACTGAAGGTTGAACCATCACGATGTCTGGTGGTTGAAAATGCTCCATTAGGAATTGAATCAGCAAAAAGAGCAGGTATATATTGTATTGCAGTTTGTTCAACACTTAATAAAAAATATCTAAAAAAAGCAGACAAAATAATAAACAATTTGGTAGAGCTGAAATATGTACTTGAATAATAAATTAGTATTTTTAGCAGGTGCAACGGGTTCAGTTGGTTCAGCGATTTTAGAACACCTACTTAATAATTATCCTTCTACAAAAATCCGTGCATCATATAGAGTAACAGAACCCTTTATTAAAGATAAACGAATTGAATATGTTAAGGTGGATTTACGAGAAAAAGAAGAGTGTCGTAAAATAGCAAAAGGTTGCGACTGTGCAATTATGGCTGCATCACATTCGGGTGGCTCTAAAGTTATGACTGCCCAACCGTGGGAATTTCTAAATGACAATATAATTATGAATACCCAAATGTTGGAAGCATTTTTTTACGAAAATATCAAACGGGTAATTTACATCTGCACCTCAGCAGTCTATCAGGAGTTTGAAGGATACATAAAAGAAAATGAATTGGACTTGAATAAAGAACCATCTCTTGCTTATTTCGGATATGGTTGGCTGTCAAGATTTATTGAAAAATTATGTCAATTCTGGCATGAGAAAACCGGGATGGAAATTTTGATTGTCAGAGCAGCAAATATCTTTGGTCCTTATTCAAGTTTTAATCCGGAAAGGTCTTATTTCATTCCAGCTATTATTCGCAAGGCGGTTGATAAACTTGACCCTTTTGAGGTTTGGGGCAGTCCTGATGTTATAAGAGATGTTATTTATTCAGAAGATTTTGCGAGAGCAATTGTGATGTTATTAGAGAAGGCAGATATAAAATTTGATGTGTTCAATCTTGGCTCAGGTATAAAAACAACCGTTGGTGATGTAGTCAATTGGGCATTAAAATATTCAGGCCATAAACCATCAAAAATAAATTATGATTTAAGTAAACCGACTACAATCAAGTTTAGGGCACTTGATATTTCAAAAATAAAAAATATCATTGGCTGGCAACCACAATATACTACTGAAGAAGGAATTAAAAAAACTGTTGACTGGTGGATAAAAAATAAGGATACCTGGAAAAAATGAAAAAGAAAATTCTTGTCTGTGGAAGCACCGGTTTTATAGGCAGGAACATCGCTGAAGCACTTGCTGAAAACGAGGGGTTTGAAGTTTATGGAACATATCTGAAATCGGAACCGTTGAAAAATTCGAAAATAAAAATGATTAAAGCAGACCTCACTGATAAAAACGATGTTGAAAAAGTAATAAAAGGAATGGATATTATAATTCAGGCAGCGGCAACCACTTCTGGGGCAAAGGACATTATCAACAAGCCGTATTATCATGTTACAGACAATACTATAATGAACGCATTGATTTTTCGGTCTACATATGAGCATAAAATATCTCATCTTATTTTTTTCAGTTGCACAGTTATGTATCAATCAAGCAATGTGCCTGTAAAAGAAACAGATTTTGATGCAAATAAGGAAATTTATCCGAGTTATTTCGGTGGTGCGTGGATGAAGGTCTACAATGAAAAGATGTGTGAATTTTATTCACGGATCAGCGATACAAAATTTACCGTCATAAGACATTCCAACATTTATGGACCATATGATAAATACGATCTTGAAAAGTCGCATGTTTTTGGTGCAACCGTAACAAAAGTTATGACTGCAAAAGAAGATGAAAAAATTGTTGTCTGGGGTGAAGGAACTGAGGAAAGAGATTTATTGCACGTTTCCGACCTTGTTGATTTTGTGAAACTTGCAATTTACAAACAAAAAAATAAATTTGAGCTTTTCAATGTTGGCTATGGAAGTTCCATTTCAATAAGCAACCTAGTTAAAAAAATTATTAAATATTCCAACAAGAATGTTTCTATAGAATACGATTTAACCAAACCGACAATTAAAACAAAACTTTGTCTTAACACAAGCAAAGCAAAAGAAAAACTTGGTTGGATTCCAAAAGTATCTTTGGATGAAGGAATCAAAAAAACAATACAATGGTATAAAAATAATTACAAGATATGAAAAAGAATCTCTGCTGGAAAGTTATATCTGAAAAGAATGTTTTCTCTGTTAAAGACCGCTTAACAGTTTCTGTTCAAAAAATAAAATTGCCTGATGGCAGAATCATAAATGATTATTACCAAGTTTATCTGCCAGAATCTGTTGTAACAGTGGCACGCACAAATGAAAATAAAGTGGTAATGTCTCGTCAGTACTTCCACGGTTTCAAAAAAGTCAGCATTGTTTTACCAGGCGGGATAATTGAAAAAGATGAAAAACCATTACAGACAGCAAAACGAGAACTATTGGAAGAAACTGGCTATTCATCAAATAACTGGCGAGCGCTCGGCAGTTTTGTAACGCATGTTCATCAGGTTTGTTGTAAAGTATCTTTCTTCTTTGCTGATAATGCAAAACAAATTGTAAAACCAGTTTCTAATGACTTGGAAGATATGGAAATTATTTTGATGACTGAAAAGGAAATAATAAATGCTATAAAAAAAGGGGAGATTATTTCAATGGGGGTTATTACAGCACTTACACTTGCAAAGATAAAATTATGTTGAAAATAGGATTCATTTTCCCAAGCAGTGATTATTTACACGACCCATTCAGAGGAGACCCGCATACACATTTTCAAATATTGACTGTATTGGAGGAACATTTTGGTAATAAACTTGAACTTTGTTTACCGGATTTACGGGGAATAAAAAAAGAGTTTGCAATTTATCACATTCCTGAATGTGATGTTTATCTTCATTCCGTTTATACACTGGATTACAATGAACAGATATCTATAGTAAAAAATTTAAGAGCACGCTATCCGAAGGCAAAACATATTGCTGGCGGTCCTCATGCTGCCGTATTTCAAGAAGAATGCCTGGAAATATTTGATTCCCTAATACTTGGAGACGGGGAAGAATCAATTATTAAATCTGTAAATGACTTTTTAGACAATAACTTAAAAAAAAATTATTATCAGGAAATGCCAATAGATATCAATATTTATCCGTATCCAAAAAGGAAATGGCTCCCTAATTCAACTGTATCACATCCGGGATTGATTTCAGTGAAAAATAAAAAAGGATATGAAAATTTGCTAAGTACGACAGTAATTTTTAGTCGTGGTTGTTCTCACAAATGTGCGTTTTGTTATATGCCAGCAGTTGAAAAATATAGACATGGACCAAGATTAAGATTTAGAAAACCTGAGTTAATTGAAGAAGAGATTGAATACTTAAAGAAGGATTATAATATAAAAGCCATATCTTTGCTTGATGAAATTGGTTTCCCACCAAATCCCAAAAAAGCTATTCCCCATATAGAAGCAATTGGCAGAACTGGTATTGTATGGAAAGCACAATGTAGAGTTGAAACTGTTACTGATGAAATTGCAAAATTGTTACGAGAATCTGGCTGTGTTATAATTTGTTTAGGAGCGGAGAGTGTATCACAAAAATCATTGGATATTATTAATAAAAAAATTAAATTAGCACAAACTAGAAAAGCAATTCAGTTATTGCAAAATAATGATATTGAGGTTCGTCTCTATATGATTATTGGCCTTCCGGGAGAAGCAGATGATATAGTTGAACAAACATGGACATTTATTAAAGAAACTAATCCTGCATGGGTTTATCTTTGTTTATTATCCGTAAGACCAGGAACGGATATGTATGATAATCCACAGAAATATGGATTCAAATGGGTTAACACTGACTGGGGTAAAACTATGCATTTATTCAGCAGATATAAAGATGAAATTCCTAATCTGACCTTTGAGTATCAAGCACAAGCATCATGGGGGAATACTTTTACTAATGAACAAATAATCAATAATTATTTAGAATTACAGCGAAGAATAAAAGAAAATGGTTATGGTCCTTTTTAAATTATGAAGATACTTTTTGTTAATCCACCTGCACCACCAGACTATTATAATAAGGAAGTTTATCTTCCATCGGCCTTACTGTATCTATCTGCTGTGTTGCAAGAAAATGACGAAGAAATAAAAATATTGGACTTGAGATGTCCCAAATATGAAAACCTGGATAATCCCCAAAAGCATTACGAAGAAATATTAGTTAATACTGTTTCAACATTTCAACCGGAATTGATTGGCTTCGGATGTTTATTTTCAGGAAATTTTCCACAATTGCTAAAACTGTCAATAGTTAGCAAAAAAAACTTCGATAAGATTCCCATTATAATTGGCGGGATTCACCCCACAATTTATGCATTGGAAATTTTGACCAATTGTCCTTTTATTGATTATATTATTCTTAGCGAAGGAGAGGAATCAATCGTACAATTTGTCAATACAATAAAGAATAAAAGTTCAGATTTTGATAAAATAGATGGTTTTGCTTATAGGAAGAATAGTGAAATTATTATAAATCCAAAAAAACATTTTATAGAAAATCCAAATACAATTCCTTTTCCAGCATATAATCTCGTAAATTTAGAAGATTATTATGTTGATACTTCAAACTGGCATAATCCTAAAAATCTTCCTATAAATACCTCCGTCCCGATAATATCCAGCAGGAGTTGTCCTAACAGGTGTAATTTTTGTTCTATGTATCTCGCAATGGGACCTAAATGGAGACCACGAACACCACAAAATGTAGTAGATGAAATGGAGTATGTTTATAATAAATATGACCACAGGCATTTCTCTTTTATGGATGATAATATGACACTTAACAAACCACGCACTCTTGAAATTTGTAATCAGATTAAAAATAGAAAACTGGATATTCAATTTGAGACACCTAATGGACTTAACATAAATACTTTGGACGAAGAAGTATTAGATGCTATGGTTTCTGCAGGAATGGTAAGAACCTATTTAGCAATAGAAAGCGGCTCTGATTATATTCGCAACAAAATAATGAGAAAAAATCTATCCCAGGAAAAGATATTTGAAATTACAAAACTTGTCAAAAAGTATAAACAACTAAATGTAGCTGCATTTTTTATAATCGGAATGCCGGAAGAAACATGGGAAACATTGATGGATACATATAATATGATTAAGGAAATAAATGTTGACAGGGTTTTTCTTATGAATTTGGTACCATTTCCGGGAACGGACGTGTTTGAACAAGCATCGGACGATAATCTTTTAATTGATACCGACCCGGATAATTTATACTTATCAGATAATCGTTATTTCACAAAGTATAATCATTTTTTTCTGAAACCATATGAAATAGAAGTGGCAGATTTACAAAAATTCAGGATTATGTGTGAAGAGAGTTTACCCTGCATAAAAAAAACTGGAAAACAATCCGTAATAGAAGGAAACTAAAATGCTGTAGTTTGGCAAATTTTTGCTAATAAATGTTGAAACATATTGTTCATTGACAAAAATGGAATAACCCTGTAAAACAGGGATGCACAAGAAACCTGAACAATTCCTATGAATAGTTAAGTCAAGCA
>JBFLWK010000041.1 GCA_040757695.1 Elusimicrobiota bacterium | reverse complement strand
TAATAGAAATATGTTTTTTGTGAATACACTTGAAGATGTCGCATTAAAATCAATCGCAGTTTTACAAAATAAGAAATATGTGCCTGACAAAAAACTTGCCAGTAATTTGCTCAAACTTGCTAAAAACGAAATAAAAAAATATAAAAAAAACCAGAAATATATTCGCGGACTCTTCTCGGGCGGAACGCTTTGTGACGAAGCGATATTTGGTTTAGAAAAATCAATCAGCGAAATTTATTCAAATATCGCAGTTAAACCTGAATATAAACTTAAAGACAGCAAAATTTCATACAAGAATTCGTTCATTGATTTAGGCGACGATGAATTTACAAGAGGCGTTCCGCACCCGATGATTGATTTTACTACAAGGAACAGACGGCTCATTCAAGAGGCGAAAGATAAAGAGGTTGCAGTAATCTTTTTTGATTTAGTGCTTGGTTATGGTGTGCATCCTGACCCAGCAAATGCAATTTTACCAGCGATAATTGAGTCCCAAAAAATCGCAAAAAGACAAAAAAAACATCTGACTTTTGTGACTTCTATCTGCGGAACCGATTTAGACCCGCAAAATTGTGAAAAGCAAAAAGAAATTTTGGAATCTGTAAATATAATAGTTTTACCAACTAATGCCACAGCAACAAAATTGATAAAAGAAATAGCAACCAGATTTTAAGAATGTAAGCATTTGCTTACATTTTAGAAGTTATCGTCGGCAAAACAAATAAAAATTTTGTAAGCAAATGCTTACAAATATCAAACAGTGTGTAATTTGGTATTTGTAATTCAGAATTTACTTGAAGTCCAGGAAATTATAGAATCAATCACAGATGGACACAGATAAAAAAGATGATGAACACTGATAAGACATCTGTGTTTATCTGTATCTTGATGTTTAATCTGTGTTAATCTGTGGCTACAATGTTTTCTTGAAGGGTTTATGGATAAACTAATAAAAATTAAATCATCCGCCCAAGCGGTTGTATACGAAATTAGCCCGCGACGGACTTTCAGAAGATTTATTGTATCAACACCTTTTTCAAGAAATATCCTTAACAAACCGGAGATTTTCGGGCTGGAGTACATAAAAAACCTGAATGAAAGTGTTCACGAAACATTCAAACTGTTTCCGCAATTCTCAAAATACGATGCTAAAAATATCTCGGTTTTACATTTTTTGAGAGGCGGGCTTAATTTCGGTATTTTTGAAGCATTATACAAAACATTCAGTTTTAATAAAATGAGCGCATCATTCATCACATCACAGCGGTATAAAAAACATTCGGACTGGTTCATCAAAGACGACCAGTACAGAAAATTTTCATTGCCTGAAGATGCAACAATTTTTATCGGTGATGTGATAGCTACCGGTACAACACTTGATAATGGTTTAGAGATATTAAGAAAACAATGTATCGCTGAGGATAAAAATGTCAGACGGATTGTAATGCTAACAATCGGCTGCAAACGTGCTGAAGAGATTCTCGCAAAGTATCACAAACTATACCAGAACCATTTTGATTATGCAGAAACGATTCTTATATATTTTGAAGGCAGATTTGTAGTCCCGCAGGATAAAAACGAGTTCACAATATGTTTGCCAGGTACCGACCTTGTAAAAAAAAATGCGCTGATTACACCGGAGTTTGCAAAATCACAATATGAAAAAATAACCTATCCGCTTGAACGCTGTGTTGTCTACGATGTTGGCTCGCGTGCGTTTAATTATTCCATGCATCTTACTGATGTGATTGATTACTGGCGGAAACTTTCACATACCGGCTTAACACTCAAACAGGTCTATGAAGAACGATGGCTACCAAATAAAAAAATACCGTCTTCAACCGCTGCACTAAAAAAATTGTGTAAGAAACGATTAGAGTTTTTGGGAGGTCTGTTGCATGGCAGGTGAACTTTTCGGGCAGAAACTAAAAGTGTTAAATTTAGGATTAAAATCATTCGCTGAATCTATGAGGTCAGTTGGTTGTGATGTTGTGCAAGTTGATTTTAAACCACCTGCTGGCGGGAATCCAGAATTGATAACTGCATTGATAAAATTAAATACAGAAGAAGTTGAAACTGCAAACAAAACCGCATACTCAAAAATAACAAACGCCCAGCCGGTTCTTGTAGATATCTGTCCTGCACAAGATGTAATACATGAAATGGATAAAACCACAATTCTGCACGCAGGTCCACCAATTAGTTGGGATAGAATGTGTGGACCTGTTCGCGGTGCGATTACGGGTGCGTTAATTTATGAGGGCTTTGTAAAAGATGAACACGAAGCAGAAATAATTGCAGCAAAAGGTAATATAAAATTTGCACCCTGTCATCAGCATAACGCAGTCGGTCCTATGGCGGGGATAATCTCAGCATCAATGTTCGTTTTTGTTGTAAAAAACGAAACTGGTGGCAACCTGGCATACTCAACTTTGAACGAAGGGCTTGGCAAGGTCTTACGATTTGGTGCAAACTCGTCTGATGTGATTGACCGACTGAAATGGATGGAAAATGTGCTTGCACCTGCTATAAAGAAAGCAATCAAACTTTCAGGTGGGCTGAATATAAAAAATTTGACCGCACAGGCGCTTACTATGGGTGATGAATGCCATAATAGAAATGTCGCAGCAACAGGTCTTTTTCTGAAAGAAATACTGCCTTACTTATTAAAAACTGATTTAGATACAAATACAATTTATGAAGTTGTAAAATTTATATCCAATAATCCACATTTCTTTCTGAATCTATCTATGGCTGCCTGTAAGTCCGCCTGTGATACAATTGTTGGATTAAAAAATTCTACCGTCGTTTCCTGTATGGCAAGAAATGGAACCGAAATCGGAATAAAAATTGCCGGGCTTGGCGAGAAATGGTTCACCGCGACTGCTGGTCAGCCGAAAGGACTCTATTTTGCCGGCTTTTCTGAAAAAGATGCTAACCCGGATTTGGGCGATTCAACGATTTCTGAAACCGCAGGTATCGGTGCGAATGCAATGGCAGCATCACCAGCAATCGTAAAATTTGTAGGCGGAACTCCACAGGATGCACTCAATGCAACAAAAAAAATGTATAAAATTACCATCGGAAAACATCCAAATTATCAGATACCTCAACTTGATTTTGCAGGTGCGCCTGTATGTTTTGATATCCGAAAAATTGTAGAAACACAGATTACACCAATCATAAATACCGGTATCGCACACAAAAAAGCCGGTATAGGTCAGGTCGGTGCCGGAATACTTGACGCACCACTAAAATGTTTTGAAGACGCATTATTAGAAATGGTAAAACCCGTCCTTCCAGCTTCTACGCAACTTTAGTTGCGGTTCTCAGGACTTGCTGTAAAGATTTATACCCGACTTTCCGCCAAGGCGGATCTGCCTCTGGCACGACAGTCGGCTGAAATTAAAGAAACCCACTGAAGTAGGAAGTAAATGTTAACAAAAAAAGAACCTGACAGGATTTACAGGATTAAAAGATAACCACAGAAATACACAGAATAACACTGAAAGCAAAAAACTTAACAGAAATTCTGTGAGATTCTGTGAAATTCTGTGGCATATGTTCGTAGTATGAACCTTTTTATTGATATTGAAAAAGGTACCCCAATAAAATGTGATTTATGCGATGGCCAGCCTGAATGCGAAAGATTCTGTCCTTACGGAGCAATAGAACTTATTACTGACGATAAAATAGCGAACAAAAAAAGAAAACAGGTTGTCTCAAAACTTCAAAATGTTCAGATACAAAGGTTATATAGGTAAGTATTTGAGGATTGACTTAACAAGACGAAAAGTTGAAATTTGTGAACTGTCTGAAGGGATGGCAGAAAACTATCTCGGTGGGAACGGTTTTGGTACGAAAATTCTGTGGGATGAAGTGCCTGAAAATATTGACCCGCTATCAGCAAAAAACAAAATTATTTTTGCAACAGGTCCTTTGACAGGAACTATATGGCCATCTTCAGGTCGGCTTTCGGTGATTTCTAAATCTCCATTGACCGGGATTTACGGAGATGCTTCCAGCGGTGGTTTTTTTGCGCCTGAGTTAAAATATGCAGGGTTTGATTTTATAATAGTTGAAGGCAAATCTGCAAAACCGGTTTATCTCAGGATAGAAGACGGCATCTGCGAGATAAAAGACGCAAAACATATATGGGGTAAGGATACTTATCAAACTGAAGAGATACTAAGAACAGAACTCGGCGATATAGATATAAAAGTTGCCGCAATCGGACCTGCAGGCGAGAATCTCGTTCGGTTTGCCGCTATAAATGTAACTTACGGCAGAACTGCTGCAAGAAGCGGAATGGGCTGTGTGATGGGTAGTAAGAAACTGAAAGCAATTGCAGTTCGTGGCACAGGGAAAATAACTGTTTATGATAGAGACCGATTTTGTAAAGAAGCACTTAACGCACACAAACTTATCAGAGAAAACGAGTTCACAAAAGGCGAAACCAGATTCGGCACGCCTGCATTGGTTTCCTTGATGAGTGAAGTTGGTCGGTTTCCAACGAAGAATTTTCAACTTGGCCATTTTGAGTACGTAAACGATATTTCAGCAGAAACACTTGAAAAAAATCATACTGTAAAACATCTTGCCTGTTTTGCCTGTCCAATCGGTTGCGATAAAAGATACATTGTAAAAGAAGGTGAATATGCAGGAACTGCTACAACTTCGCTTGAATACGAAACGCTTTCCGGATTCGGTTCACGATGTTTCAACAGAAACCTGCCAGCAATCATAAAAGCAGATGAGATGTGTAATCGGCTGGGGATGGATACAATCTCAGCAGGTGCTGTGATTTCATTTGCAATGGAACTTTACGAGAAAAAAATCATTTCTAAAGAAGATACTGATGGCTTGGATTTAACCTGGGGCAACTATAAGTCAATACTTTCACTTCTTGAAAAGATTTGTAACCGGCAGGGTTTTGGAAATATTCTTGCCGAAGGCTCCCGTCGGGCTTCTAAAATAATAGGACACGATGCAAATTATTATTCTATGGATGTCAAAGGTCAGGAAATCGCCGCACAAGATGGAAGAAGCCAGCAATCAATGGGTCTTGCACATGTGACATCTTCACGCGGTGCGGACCACTTAAAGGGCTTTCCAACAATAGATGAAACCGGCTATCCAGGTGAGGCAATCAAAAGATACGGAAAAGATAAACTTCCAGAAATTATTGATGGCATACAAACGAAATATAAGCCGTTTGTGGTAAAAGATGGTGAAGAATTTTGTGCAGTTTCAGATAGTGCGGTTGTGTGTAAGTTCGGTACAATGTTCCCGCCGGCGCTGTACTGGGCTGAAATTGCTAATGGTGTAAAATATGCAGCCGGGATAGATGTAACAGTTGAAAAATTAAAAAAAATTGGTGAACGAATTTACAATCTACAAAGATGTTATAATATTCTGCACGGCATTTCCAGAAAAGATGATACTTTACCGAAACGGCTACTGACGGAGAAATCACCATCAAAACGGGCAAAAGGTCATATAGTATATTTGAAACCAATGCTTGAAGAGTATTATCGTTTGCGTGATTGGGATATTAAAACAGGTTATCCAAAAAAGAAAAAATTATTATCTTTAGGGCTTAATTTTGTCCTCAAAAAATTGAAATTCTCATTTGCTCATTTAGCTAAATGAGCAAATGGGAAATATAGTCCGTCGGTAAATTGTTGAACATAGTTGCTCATTTAGCTAAATGAGCAAACGATCAACTGGGGGTAGCATGGCAAAGTTACTTGTTGTGTATTAAGAAATTATGAATTTGCTTGATTTTTAGATAATTGTTTTGTAAAATAAAATTATGGCGATGACTATTACTGAAAAAATTTTAGCACAGAGTTGTGGTAGACGAAAAGTATCACCAGGCGATTTCATAGAAAGTGATGTGAATATCGTGCTTGCGAATGATGTAACTGCTCCTATTGCGATTTCAGAATTTTATAAAGCCGGCAGTAAAAAAGTTTTTGATAGAACAAAAATTGTGCTTGTTCCAGACCATTTCACGCCTAACAAAGACATAAAATCAGCCGAGCAGTCAAAAATTTTAAGAGAGTTTGCAAAACAACAAGAACTCACACACTACTATGAAATCGGCAGAATGGGGATAGAGCATGCGCTACTTCCTGAGGAAGGCGTGGTTCTGCCCGGCGATGTTGTTGCAGGTGCGGATTCGCATACCTGTACATATGGCGCACTCGGTGCATTCGCAACCGGTGTCGGTTCTACTGATATCGCTGCCTGTATGATTTCAGGAAAAGTATGGTTCAAAGTACCATCAACAATAAAGTTTATTTTTAATGGAAAATTGAACAAATGGGTATCCGGCAAGGATTTGATTTTGTATCTGATTGGAGATATTGGGGTAGATGGTGCAAATTACAGAGCGATAGAGTTTGCTGGTGAAGTAATTGAAAAACTGTCAATGTCAGATAGATTCACAATATGTAATATGGTAGTTGAAGCAGGTGCGAAGTCAGGTATCATTTCACCTGATAAAAAAACAATTGAATATGTTGAAAACCGTGCAGAAAGACCATATGAGGTTTATCAGAGTGATAACAATGCTGTTTATGAGAAACTAGTAGAATATGACTGTTGTAAAATAGAGCCACTTGTGGCAATACCGGCTTTACCATCTAATATAAAACCGGTAAAAGAAATCGCAACAAAAAATATCAAAATTGATGAGGTTGTAATCGGCTCCTGTACAAACGGCCGTATTGAGGATTTACGGATTGCTGCAGAAATTTTTAGGGACAAAAAAATTCATCCTGATATCCGAGCAATCATAATCCCTGCAACACAGAAAATATATCTGACTGCAATAAAAGAAGGGCTTATTGAAATTTTTATAAATAGCGGCTGTGCGGTTTCTACGCCAACCTGCGGTCCTTGTTTAGGCGGCCATTTGGGAGTTCTGGCAAAAGGTGAAAAGGCGATTACGACAACAAACAGGAATTTTGTAGGACGGATGGGACATCCTGAAAGCGAGGTTTATTTATGTAATCCAGCAGTTGCCGCTGCATCCGCAATAGCAGGAAAAATCGCTTTGCCAGAATAAAAAAGGCAAGTAAAAGGGAAAAGGTATAAATCAAAATAAAATCCAAAAATTTTCACCTTTCACCTTTAACTTTTAGCTTAACTTGATATTACTGTGTTTGATTCACCTGAAAGAGTAAACAAAGAACGACACGATGTTATTATCTATTTAGAGAACTGCAAAATTCAAGGCGCAATTTATCTGGCAGCGGGCAGTCGGTTATCTGATTTTATAAATGCGCCTGTAAGACAGTTTATTCCGATTACTGATGCGACTATTTCTGCAATCAAGCCCGGCGAGGATTGGGAATATAAAGTTGAGTTTTTAGACCTGAATAAGAACTTTATTGTAACGATGTTTCCAACAACAGCAAAAAAGGCAGATGAGAGATAAGAGATAAGAGATAGGAGTAGGGACTTTGCTCCCATCTACCATCTCCTATCTTATATCTGTAGTTATGAAAATGATACTGAAAGGCAGAGTCCACAAATACGGCGATAATATCAATACTGACGAGATAATTCCTGCAAGATATCTTAATACAACTGAATTATCTGAACTTGCCAAACACTGTATGGAAGATATTGATAACCATTTTGTGAGCAATGTCTCACCGGGCGATATTATTGTTGCGGGCAAAAATTTTGGGTGTGGTTCTTCCAGGGAGCATGCGCCACTATCAATAAAAGCAGCTGGTGTTTCCTGTGTGGTTGCCGAAAGTTTTGCTAGAATTTTTTTCAGGAACAGTATCAATATCGGGCTGCCAATACTTGAATTAAAAGATACTTCTCATATAAAAAGCGGTGATATTTTAGAAATTGACCTTAAAGAAGGGATTGTAAAAAATCTCATAACACATAAAAATTATACTGCACAGCCATTCCCGGATTTTCTGTTAAAGATTATAAACACGGGTGGGCTGATAAATTATATTTCACGGATTCGGGATTAGTTATTCGTTATTTTAGCGGAGCAAAATGCAAGAAAAACGGTTATCAGGCCGCTTACTTGTTAATTTATCGTCAGAATTATGGAGTGCAGATGGTGAGATTCTTTTATGCCAAATAAGAATGATGGAACTCTCGCCAACCGGTTGTCGGGTATGTTTTGAGAAAGAAACTACTCCACCAAGAGATGTAAAAATAAAGTTTGGGTTTGAAAAAGCAGCACCTTTTTTTATTAACAGCGAGATTATATGGACGGCGATAGATGAAAACAAGTTTTGTGCAGGGCTGAAATTCAAAAACCTATCAATGATTGAAAAAGAAAAAATCAGAAAATATATGCGTGACTTAAAATACGGCGAAAGATATATACGGTAAAAAAAGATAATAAATGAAAAATTGAAGGCGTATCACCAGAATCCTAATTTAGGCTTTCCATGGGAGGACGTTTTCAAAAGAATAGTGAGCAAAAAATGATAAAATAATTATAGACAAAGGAGGTTTTTGTGCCAATTATTAGTATGTTTTATGGAATAATTGTAATGATGTTTTTTATAGATAATAAGAAGCATAAAAAGCCTCATATCCATGTAAAATATCAAGAACAAGAAGCAGTGATTTCAATACCTGATGGGGAGGTGCTTGAAGGGGAATTGAAAGCAAGTAAATTAAAACTGGTACAAGCATGGATTGAGATACATAAGGAAGACCTTATGGCAGATTGGGAATTGGCTGTAAATGGCCAAAATCCACTTAATATTGAACCTCTGAGGTGATAATATGAATCCAAGAGTTAAATCTGTTGTTGCAAATGATGATTACACACTATTGATTACTTTTAAAAATGGCGAGACTAAAACTTTTGATATGAGTGATTACTTGGGTTTTGGTGTTTTCGTCGAATTAAAAGATAAAAACTATTTCAAACAAGTAAAACATTTTATGGGTACTATATCTTGGCCACATGGTCAAGATATATGTCCCGATACTTTGTATATTGAAGGAAAATAGAACCATAACAAATCGTTGCAACGGACGTGCTAAAACACACCGTTGAATTCAATCGTTAGGAGATATATAATGAGCAAGAAGTACAAAATTGGTGTATTACCAGGTGATGGTGTGGGTCCTGAAATTATCAGTGAAGGGCTAAAAGTGCTTGACGCCGCTTGCCAAAAAACAAATGTGAAATACGAACTTGTGAATTACGATTTTGGCGGTGACAGATATTTAAGAACTGGCGAAATTCTGCCGGATAGTGCGATTGCTGAGTTCAAAAAACTGCATTCTATCTATCTTGGTGCTATCGGTCATCCGGATGTAAAAGCAGGCATACTTGAAAAAGGGCTTCTGCTTCGGCTCCGTTTTGAACTTGACCAGTATATAAATCTTCGGCCAGTAATTTTGTATCCGGGTGTTGAGACACCGATTAAAAATAAAGAGCCGAAAGATATAAATTTTGTGGTTGTGCGTGAGAACACAGAAGGTGCATACTGTGGAATCGGTGGTTTCTTTAAAAAGGATACAAAAGACGAAATTGCAACTCAAATGGATGTAAACACTTATAAAGGTGTTGAACGATGTGTTCGTTATGCGTTTGAGTTAGCAAAAAAACGAAATACAAAAAAAAGTTTGACACTGATTGACAAAGCGAATGTTTTGACCTATAGTGGTGATTTATGGCAACGGGTTTTTTACAAAATCGGTGAAAAGTATCCGGATATCAAAAAAGAACATGCATTTGTTGATGCAACCTGTATGTGGTTTGTGAAAAATCCGGAATGGTTTGATGTGGTTGTTACAAATAATATGTTTGGTGATATTATAACCGATTTAGCCGCAGTGATACAAGGTGGGCTCGGAGTAGCTGCAGGCGCTAACATCAATCCAGAGGGTGTCTCTATGTTTGAGCCGATACACGGTTCTGCACCGAAGTACACCGGCAAAAATGTTATCAATCCGATTGCGACAATCGCAGCAGGTGCTATGATGATGGATATTTTAGGTGAAGAAGAAACTGCACAAGTGATTGAAAATGCAATAAAAAAAGTTTTAGCGTCAGGCAAAATAAAATCTATGGATGCTGGAAAAATGGGCTTCTCAACAGCTGAGGTTGGCGATATGATAGCAAAAGAGGCAGGTTAAAGGGGAAAATAACAGGTTAAAATTAAAGGTATAAATAAAAATGAAGTCCAAAAATTTTAACCTTTGACCTTTCACTTTTAACCTGATGTTATCATGGACATATTTGAGAAATGTTACAAAAGCGAAGTCGTACAGGTAGCAAA
The DNA here is from genome assembly GCA_040757695.1 of Elusimicrobiota bacterium. Taxonomy (NCBI): domain Bacteria; kingdom Pseudomonadati; phylum Elusimicrobiota; species Elusimicrobiota bacterium. The sequence continues at coordinate 9,590 of JBFLWK010000041.1, read as the reverse complement.
AACACTCATATCTAATGAATTGTATCCGTATTTTCATACGGTAGAATCAGGTCAAGACCCGGAAGTAATTATAGAAGGTAAGAAAATGATAATGATGGGTTCTAATAATTATCTCGGGTTAACTTCGCACTGGCGACTCAAAGCTGCGGTTATAAATGCAACCCGAAAATACGGCGTAGGCTGTGTTGGCTCGCGATTCTTAAACGGAACACTTGATATCCATGTAAAATTAGAAAACGAAATCGCACAGTTTATTAACGAAAACGGGAAAGATAATAAAAAAGCATTGCTGTTTTCTACCGGGATGCAAACTAATTTTGGTGCGATTGCTGCACTGGTCAGTCGGCATGAATACGCTATAATAGACGAATATGACCACGCATCAATCTACGATGGTTGTCAACTTGCAAAAGCATATGGTGCTAAATGGGTTCGGTTCAAACATAATGATATGGCTGATTTAGAGCAGATACTTAAAACGGTTGGCTTCAATACGCCTAAACTGATAATTGTAGATGGTGTCTATAGTATGGAAGGCGATATCGCAAATCTGCCAGGAATCGTAGAACTTGCAAAAAAATATAATGCTCGCGTGATGGTAGATGATGCACACGGTATCGGTGTGCTCGGCAGAGGTGGTAGAGGTACCGCATCACAATTCGGGCTGACTGATAAAGTTGATATAATAATGGGCACTTTTTCAAAATCACTGGCGTCAATTGGTGGGTTTATCGCAGCCGACGAGGATATTATTTTCTATCTCAAACATCTCTCACGAATACTGATTTTTACTGCCAGCCCTAGCCCGTCAAATGTCGCATCAGTCCGTGCAGCGCTAAAAATTATCAACTCTATTACAGGTAGAAGACGAATTAAACAACTCTGGCGAAATACACAGAAAATGAGAGCCGGCTTCAAATCACTTGGGTTTGATACCGGGACAAGCACAACACCAATCATACCGATTATCGTCGGTGAAAACGAGCGTGCATTTACAATGTGGAAACTACTGTATGAACAAGGTGTTTTTACTACACCAATAGTTGCCCCGGCAACACCGCCCGGCCGTGCACTGATACGAGTAAGTATTATGGCAACACATACCGCCGAGCAGTTGGATAAAGCACTGGCAGCGTTTGAGACAGCCGGTAGAAAACTTGGACTCATAGATACCAATCAGGTATGGATAAAAAAGAAACGATACCCCATTTATCCCCCATTACCACCATTTAATATGTCTAAGATGAGACAGCAGTTAAAAAACTGGATGGCTAAACTGTGGAGATAAAAGGTTATGATTTGCCGGAAAAATTGGACGAGTTTGTAAAGTTTCCATTTCAACTATACAAAGGTACTCCATATAAAAAGTTCTGGGTGCCACCCCTAATCTCGGAAGCCAAAAAACTGCTTTCTAATAAAAATCCATTCTGGAAACATGCAAAAATAAAAATTTTTCTTGCTTCCGAAAACAAAAAAATTCTCGGCAGGATTGCTGCTATTGTTGACCAGAACCATATAAGTATTCATCAGGAGCAATGTGGTTTTTTTGGTTTTTTTGAGTGTGTGAATAATCTAACCATCGCCAGTGGGCTTCTGGATGAAGTCAAAAAATACTTAAAAGCAGAAGAAATGAAAATTGTTCGGGGACCTATGAACCCATCTACAAATGATGAATGCGGGCTTCTAATTGATGGGTTTGATTCTTCACCAGCAATAATGATGACTTACAATCCGCCTTACTATGTTAACTTAATAGAAAAAGTGGGTGGAGGGGGCGGATTTGCAAAGACAAAGGACTTGTATGCATGGTATCGGTCAAGTCAGGAAGCCCCGCCACCAAGAATAGTCAGAATCGTTGAGATGGTAAAAAAGAGAGAGAAAATAAAAGTCAGGAATTTTGATATGAAAAATTTTAAACGGGATATTGAATACTTCAAAAACATCTATAATTCTGCATGGGAAAAGAACTGGGGTTTTGTGCCATTAACCGACGACGAAATTGATTATATGGCTAAAGGGCTTAAACCGTTAATTGACCCGCGGCTGGTTCATTTTTTAGAGGTTGACGGCAACCCGGTTGCTGCAACACTCTGTATCCCTGATTACAATTTTGTACTAAAAAAACTTAATGGCAAAATGGGACCGATTGGAATACTAAAGTTTTTGTACTGGAAAAATAAAATAAAATTTGTTAGGCTTTTGGCGTTAGGTGTCAAAAAAGAATACAGAAATAAAGGGCTTGAAGCGGTTCTGTATTATGAGATTTTACAAGCTGCCAAAAAATACGGCTATTCCGATGGTGGAGAACTCTCATGGACTTTAGAAGATAATGAACTCATCAACAAAGGCATATCTGCTATGGGTGGAATTATCTATAAAAAATACCGTATTTATGAGACCAAATTGTAGAAAAGTAAATGCAACTGAGAATCATTCTCAGTGAGCGAAGCGAATGACTTTACACAGGTATTTTGAAAGAACAGGCAACTGGCTTTTTAGATGGCGAAGTTACCTGCCACTAATTCTGCTCGCCAGTTATATCATCGTCCTAAAAGATTTTCAATATCCTGCTAATAACCATAAATTAAACAGAGTATGGGAGATAGTTTGTCTGGCTGTTTCGTTCTTTGGACTGTTTATTCGTATCATAACTATTGGCTATAAACCTAAAGGAACATCAGGCAGAAATGTAAAAAACCAAGAGGCAGCAGTTTTAAATACTACTGGTATGTATTCTGTTGTTAGACATCCACTGTATGTAGGCAATTTTTTTGTATGGTTAGGGCTATCTATGTTTGCACAAAAGTTATGGTTCTCAATTGTTATTTTGTTCGTTTTTGGGATATATTATGGACTAATTATGTTTGCTGAAGAAGAATTTTTACAAAAAAAATTTGGCGAATTATTTATCAACTGGACGAACGAAACACCAGCATTCTTTCCAAAATTGGCTAACTGGCAACCGTCTGAACTGCCGTTTTCTGTTAAAACCGTGTTAAAAAGAGAAAGTTCCAGTTTTTTCGGAATCATTTCAGCATTTACTTTTTTAGATATTATTAGTGAAACATATACCAAAGGCAGTCCCAGTATAGACACAATGTGGTTATTGATATTTACAGTTAGTTTAATAATCTATATAGTTTTGATAATACTAAAAAAGAAAAAATTGTTGGATGTAGAAGGAAGATAAAAAACCAATTCCAAACCCGCATTGGAATTTTTACTTTTCTGATAATATTGACAAAATAAATAATTTTTGTAAAATAAAATTGGTAAAAAACCACGGCACGGAGAACACTTTTCCCGTGTCAATCTGTGTCATCTGTGATTACAAACCGAGGGCGAAATGAAACAAAAACACCAGAAAGCAGTTCAACCATCTGTTGCACTTCCTGTGATTTCAAAACGAGGGAAAATAATAATTGCAGCAGGTATTGGATTGGTAATTGTTGGATTTTTAGTACTTACCAAGACGAACCCGCAAGGTGATAATTGGGCAAGCATCGTTTCCCCGTTTTTGTTGATTGGTGGCTATATCACTATTGCGGTTGGAATAATTTCATAATATCAGATTGAGATATAACCTATGTCAATTTGTATTCTATGCGGTAAAGAATCTAAAAAAGAAATCACTTGCCAGATAGTAGGTTGTAACATCTGTATAATGTGTTGTTTTTCCATTTCCAGCGGGAATAAGATGATGACAAAATTAAGAAAAGAAAAAGGGCTTCAGAAAGAAGAAATTCTTGCCCAATGTTCTGCCTGCCTTCAGGAAAAAATAAAAAAATAAATTATTGATGATTGCCGATAGGATAAAAAAGATTTTAGACCAAATAGAAAATATAAAAAACAAAACTGGTTTCAGAAGAAATATTAAACTTATAGCGGTAACCAAAACGGTTTCAGTAGACAGAATAAAAGAAGCGATAAATTGCGGTATAACAGATATCGGCGAAAACAGGGTTCAGGAAGCCGAGCAAAAAATTCCGCAGTTAGTAAATTGCAAAGTTACAAAACATCTGATTGGACATCTTCAGACGAATAAAGTAAAAAAGGCAGTTCTGCTTTTTGATGTAATTCAATCGGTTGATTCGTTTTATCTGCTGGAAGAGATAAACAAACAGGCAGAAAAAATTTGTAAAATCCAAGAGTGTTTTGTTGAGATAAAAATTTCAGAAGAAGCAACAAAGTATGGTCTAAATCCGATGGAACTTGAAGAGTTTATGAAAAAATCAGCAGAATTAAAAAATATAAAAATTACAGGACTGATGGCAATGGCACCTTATTTTGAAAATCCTGAATTAACACGGCCATATTTTCATCGTGCATCTGATTACTATTCGCTATTCGCTATTCGCTATTCGCTGTCTTACATGTCTATGGGTATGACAAACGATTTTGGGATTGCGATTGAAGAAGGTGCGAATATGGTAAGGATTGGAACAGGGATTTTTGGAGAACGATTATGACTGGGCGTGACCGTATTGACAGACGACTCTGGCTCAGGCGTGCCGATAACAGAAGAAAAGAGGAACGCCGGATAATTAATTTACCTGTTGTTGTTGATAGACGATATAAGGAACAAAGAAAAAAAATTAGACGAAAAATTGAAAGGCGAATAAATGAAAGACGTAATCGGTTTTGTAGGTAGCGGAAATATGGCGGAAGCAATAATATCCGCTATCGTGAAAAACGGTTTCTCGGCAAAAAGGGTTTTTATATCGGATATAGACAACACACGGCTGAACTATGTTTCTCAAAAATACAGAGTCCAGAAATGTGGTAGCAATACTGAAGTTGTCAAACAATCGGATATAGTTTTTCTTGCAGTCAAGCCGTATCAAATAGAAGAAGTGTTAAAAGAGATTTCAGGTTTGATAAAACAGACACAAATTGTAATTTCAATCGCTGCAGGAATAAGAACACAGAAGATAGAAAAATATCTGAAAAAAATATCTGTTATCCGAGTGATGCCTAATACACCTGCGGTAATTGGTGAAGGTGCGATTGCTATTTGTAAAGGCAGATATACTAAAACAAAGGATATGGAACTTGCCGAGAAACTTTTAAGTTACTGCGGAATAGTAGTTAAAGTTAGTGAAAAGGTTATGGATGCTGTAACCGCCATATCAGGCAGTGGTCCTGCCTATATTTTCTATATCGCTGAAATTATACAAAAAACTGCACAAAAGATTGGTCTACAAAAAAAGGTTGCTCAGAAACTTGTTAACCAAACATTATTGGGTGCTGCGAAAATGATAATTCTGTCAGATGAAACTCCCGAAATCTTGAGACAGAAAGTCACCTCAAAAAAAGGGACAACAGAAGCGGCTTTTAGAGTTTTAACGAAACAAAATTTTGCAAAGATTCTTGAGCAGGCAATAATTTCTGCAATGAAAAGAGCGAAAAATCTTTCTCTTGTATGAAAATGCCCGCTGAAACAAAAAAATACATTGAAAGCCAGAACATAAAATTGATTATGGAAAAGACAATAAAAGCAGTTGAAACCCACAATAAACTCCAATCAAAAAATGCAATTACCTGTTTGCATCTTACCTGCTAATAAAACTCTTGACAAAAAGCGTATTTTGTGTTAGAAAATAATTTACTTGAAGTACAGGAAATTATAAAATCAGTCACAGATGGACACAGATAAAAAAGATGATGAACACTGATAAGACATCTGTGTTTATCTGTGTTTTGATGTTTAATCTGTGAAATCTTGTGGTTACTTTGTTTTCTTGACTTCCGACAAAATTATATGTAAAATATAGTTGACATAAGGTTGACATAAAGTTGACAGAGGAGCAAATGCTAAACTTTGAAATTAGACCGAGAGTTACAAAAACATTATCCGAGATTGATTATCTACGTGGGAAAATAGCAGAGAGTTGGCTAAAAGGTGTATTCGTTCCTATTATTCAAAAGGAATCAGCAATAATAATGGCATATGCGTCAACAACTATTGAGGGCAGCACACTAACCTTACAGGAAGTTAAGCAAGTTGCTGATGGTGAAAGACCTAATAAACCTGAATTTCATATTCAGATGGTAAAAAATTATCTTGATGCTGTCAGATGGATAAGACAGAATGAAAATAAGAAGATTATCGCGGTGCAAGATATTTTGGAATTACATAAAATTATCGGTGAAAAAGCGGTTGACGGTGGTCCTGTAGGCAGATACAGGAATGTTCAAGTGTATGTCGGTGACCATATACCGCCTGTTTATACAAAAGTCCCAACTCTAATGAAAGAATTTCTGAAATGGTTAAATACCGACGGCGAAAAATATCATGCTGTTATTAGTTCTGCGCTCGCACATTTGGAGATTGCAACAATTCATCCTTTTCGTGATGGCAATGGCAGAGTAGCGAGAGCGGTGGCATCTTGGGAATTATATCGTAAGGGTTTTGATACTCTGCACATTTTTACCCTGGACGATATTTTGTTAGAAAACAGGCAGTTTTATTATTCGCAGTTGAGCAATTCCAGAAAACATGGCGGAGTGTCCGATTGGATTGAATATATATCCGATATTACGGCAGCAGGGCTTGAGCGGGCGTATAATCGCCTTAAATTAGCGCAGGCAGCCGGGAGAAAATTACCGGCATTCTCCGACACACAAAAACAAATGCTAACTATTTTGGCAAGCGAGGGACCACAATCAATAAAACAGTTGGAAAAGAAATTCCGTATAAGTCGGCAGGGAATATACAAGGCATTGAATCTTCTATTGAGAACAAAGAAGGTTATTCCGATTGGCACACGACGTAACAGACGGTATTCAATTTCAATTTGAGTTAAAAGATGCGTGACGATAGAAAATAATTTCTGCTTTTCGGCAATCAAATCATATCAAAAATAATGAAGAAAACAGAAAACTGACAAAACTGTGACAAAACCGGACAGAACTGCAAAACTGAAAACTGTGAAAACTGTGCCTGACTTGAAATTTTCATTAGGTAACTCGGTTTTTTGTTTTTGAGAGACAGAAAATTATGAAAAAACTTTTTGACAACTTGTCCCGAACTTGTTTCGGGAATAAATGGTTTATAATTGGGATTGTTATTGCGCTGTATTTTATAGCTTCATTTTATAAAATCTACTTAACAAAAAAACTTCCACACTATAACCCAAAAGATGACACAGGATTCTATTGGACAGAAAGTGCTTTCCAATACAGATATGCAAAGATGATTACCAGGGGCGAAAAAATACCTAAAATAGACTACTATGCTCAATGGCCAGAAGGTGTAAACGTTTTTAAAGAATTTACTGTTTTTGAGGAAATTATAATTGGCCACATTTATCGGGTTGTTACTATATTTATGAATATTCCATTTCACATTTTTGTCATTTACTTTATTGCTTTCTTTTCCAGCCTTTCAATAATAGCTATATATCTCACAGCGAAGGAATTTGGAAACATATTTTCGGGGTTAGTGGCAATACTATTTTACAGTTTTTCAATAGCCGGTTTTGGTAGAACTATAGGATTGTTTGAATATGAAAGTTTTGCTTTGCCATTTATTTTTTTTCATCTCTTTTTATTCATTAAATCTATTAAAACTCAAAAAGATAATAGTTATTGGTTCGATTTTCTTTCTGGGCTTTGTCTCTCAATCGGATTGAGTAGCTGGCATTTTACAAAATTTTATTTTTTGACTTTTGTAGTTATAATTTATCTCTGGATATTGATAGATAAAAATAAAACCGTTAATCTTATTGAGAGAAAGTTTTGTGTTATATTTGTTTTTTTAGTGCTTTCAGGGTTGATTGTCCCGGTACTACGAAATAAATCATTCTTGATATCAATACCAATGATTATCTCTTATACTGTAATTATTGATTATTTCTTGAGAAAAAAATTTAATATGAGCGATTTAAAAAGAAAATGCATCGTTATTTTAGTCCTATTGGTAGGTATATTTATTTTACTTTTTTATTTTCCAGTCAGGGAAGCTGAGTATAGTCATGTATATTCATTATTTGTTTGTAAACTGGTTAATTTTTTAAGTAAACCTGAAAATCCAGCAAATATTCCATTTCATGCTCGTGTGCTTTGGGTAGGGGCTTTCAACTCTCCTTCAATTGGTTGGAGTTTATACTGGTTTTTACCTATAGTTATATTTAGTAGTATTTCTTTAGTAAAGATTATTGGGATTCAACCCAAAACTGAAGAAATATTCTTAATCTCTCTTTTTGTAGCATTTACTGGAATGTTTATATTGATCAGCAGACTTCATGTATTATTTATATTTCCTATTACAATATTAGCAGGGAAGATCGTCAGTTATAATACTAACTTCAAATTTATTGTTGTTCTAATTGTCGCATTATTGTTTGACTGTTATAAAATGATAAATTATCAAAACCCTACAAAACTTAAAAATATGTTTATAAAGCTTTTTCCTGAAGAAAGGCAAATTCATATGTTAGAACAATCTCAAAAGATGGGATTGTTAGAGTGGCTCAAAAAGTATACTGCTAACAATGATGTGTTTTTAACTTCTTTTGAAACTGGTCCTTTGATTCTAACTTATGCAAATAGACCTGTTGTTTTTCATCCGAAGTTTGAATCGTCCGCAATAAGGAATAAATGGCACCAATTTCTTTCTGCTTTTTACAATGAGGAATTTATTTTTTTTCAATTCTGTCGAACTGTAAACGCAAACTATTTCATTTACCAGGTTAATTTTGTTTTAGATAATTCTAAAGATTCACATAGATATTGCGCAGATAGACTACTTTTACCTAAAAGTTCTGCTGCTTATAAATTTCATTTTGATAGTCACCAGTTGAAGAATTTCAAATTGGTTTTTCAAAATGGTGGATTCAGAGTATATAAAATTGTTAAAGAAAAACCGGATAAGAGTTTAACATCATTTATTTCGGAATTTCCTGCTATTTATGATATAAGTTTATACGATAATAAACCGACAGATATTTTTTTTAACGATTCAAATAATTTAAGAGTATTTAACAATCTTAAATTAGAGTTAGAAATTCTGGATAAAAGTGGAGAACTCATTCATAATAAAGATTTCCAAGGTGCTTTAAATCTCTTAGAAAACGCATTATTGTTAAATTTAAATACTGAAGTTGTATACACACAAATGGGAGCAATTTATGTGCTTCAAAATAATGACGAGAAAGCAATAGATTTTTTTCAAAGGGCAATAAAGAAGGAACCCAATTATCGCCTTGCATATAAAAATTTAGCCGCGATTTACTACAAAAAGAAAACATATGATAAAATGATAGACATTTGTTCGCGTATAATTGAATTAGACCCACTTAATGATGAAGCATACAATGTAATGGGAAAAGCTTTTTATCTTCAGAAAAAATATATCTCCGCGGTTAAAGCGTTTAAAAAAGCGCTGGAATGTAACCCCAAAAATTTAGACGCACAAAAGAGTTATTATATTATTTCAAATTTGTTAAAAAACATTTCCCCCTGAGGGTTGCTCAAAACCCCAGATTGATAGCTGTATGGAATAAGTTTATCGTCGGAGAGAGATTTCTGGTAGGTTCTTTGAAAGATAGCGAAGAAAATGTCTCGTCGGAGAAATTTTTAATATCTTG
>JBFLWK010000040.1 GCA_040757695.1 Elusimicrobiota bacterium | reverse complement strand
ATCAATTGCCTCAACAGCTTCATCAACAACATGTGCAAGATGGTTTTCGGGAAGATAATCACCAACCGCGGCCGGAAACAAAAGAAGTTCTTTGTTGTTGTAAGGTCGGATATTTAACATTTTACACATCCTGATTTTAGTGTCGGTAAATCACATCTTTACCGTCACAAATATTATACTAATTTTTGTAAAAATGTCAAATATTTTGTGACGACATTACCGACGACAAAAAATCAGGGGTTGTCGGACAGCCACTCAACTCCGCCCCCTAAAGACTAAAGATAACTAAATCATAACTTAATAGAGAACCAACCATAATTATACAACATCATTACGGGGCTGTATAATTTACAACAATGTATGGACTATTGACTCCATTATCTGAAGTATAAAACTTAAGATAACCAGCAACATCATTATCAAGCGATACATTTAAACCATAATTAGAACTGGGATTTGCAACCCAATCTGCAACAGCTTGTGTTATACTGAAATATTGCCATCCGGTAGAACTTACTGGTTGAGTATCTAATGTTCTCAAGAAACTCGTTGGTCTATTATTCCAAGTAATTGTATTTACATCCCAATCATTTTGACATTGTCTAATTTTAACTTGAGCTGTTCCACCGGTACATGTTTGCAAACAATAAAGGTATAAAGTTGCGGAATTTATTGTTGAACCTGTAGGAATATAACCGGAAAGATCTATACCTAAATATCCTGAATACCACACATCAGCAGAAGAAGCAAATGCTACATTCATTAGTACTTGGCTATAATAGTTAGTATCCTTTGAATCTTCATTTACCCAAGTATCTCCAAAGGGTGTACTATCTGTATCGGCATTAATATAAATTGTTGTAGTTGTTGGAGATTTAGCCACAGTAATATATTGAGAATTACTCCATTCACTGTCACCATAAGCATTAGTTGCTTTGACCCTGTAGTAATAAGTTCCATTTGTTTTTCCAGAGATATTTTTTGATGTGCTTACACCTGAATACGCCTGTGTCGGACTACTAAACGAGGAATTATCATCTTCTTCTAATGTATAACTATCCGCTCCAGTAACGGAATTCCAACTTACTGTATAATTACCATCGGTATCCGGACTGCTTAAACTATTCAAACTTGGTGTATCTGGATGTATTCCTTTATTTACTGTAATATACTTATAACTACTCCAACTACTGCTTCCATATGAATTTGTTGCTTTTACTCTGTAATAATATGTCCCGTCTGTTTTACCTGTAATGTTTGTTGAAGTGTTTGCTTCTGTATAAACCGTTGTTGGACTTGTAAATGAAGAATTATCATCCTCTTCTAATGTATAACCTGTTGCTCCATCTCCAACAGTCCAACTTACAGTATAAACTCCATCTGTATCAGGACTGCTTAAATCATACAATATCGGTGTTGTTGGTAATGGTAAACTGAGGGTTATCGCATAATTTGATGTTTGATTCTCTACTACTTTTGCAGTTGTTTCACTATCAGTATATCCTGTTTTAGTAACTTTTAGGATATAATCTCCAACTGCTAAATCAGATATTGTTAATGGTGTTGTTCCTTTAAAAGTATCATTAAGATATATGTTCGCACCCGTTGGTGTAGATGTAACATAAAGAGCACCTTTTTTTTCAGTAGATTCTGTATAATCCTGTGCCCAATATCCTTCTGCAGTTACCTGTGGGAAAAAATCATATGAAATCCAAGCATAGCCATTATCACCGTAACTTGTACTCCAAGAATTAATAAACTTAAATGCTTGTTTGTTATCATTGTAACCTATAACGGTCACAGCATGCCAACCATATGTTTTCTCACCTAAACTGCTATAAACATAACTATTATTTTTAAGTCTATATGTAAGAAAGTTTTCACCTACTTTCATTGCTATTACTACTGGATAACCTGCTTTCAGAAATCTTTTCATTTCACTTGTATCCAAAATATTAACCCTTCTATACATAACAATTTTATATTTTGCTGCTTCGGTTTTTGCTTCTACACTGGGTTGTGTTAAATAATCTTTATCGTTATACGGCATAGTTATAAATGATGCACAACCCTGTGAAGATAAAATATTCAAAGCAGAGGATATAGTAGACCCTGCATCTTGCCCACCATTTATTTGATTGTATATATAAGCAGGACTAAATAAATGGTTACTTGTACTTAATCCCCAGTTTCTTTCAACCTGTTCTTGATAACTTTTTAATGCATATCCCACTGCCCAAGCAGTGCAAGAACCCTGTCCACCTTGGTTTCCTGGGGTAGGCATATTACTAGAAATGTCGCATTCAGAAGGCAATTCTGCAACTCCGCAGGGTGGTGCAGAAATCATCGGTATTTTTTCATAATCTTCCGGCGACAATGGAATGAGACCGAAAGAGTATTGGACTGTCTCTGTATTTGCAGTATTTTTAGCAGATACTTCCTCTTTTAATTTTTTGATTTTGTCTTTAACTACATTAACTATCCCAAACTTCAATTTTGCATCCATAACGGGAGCAGTAACAGTTGAAAATGAAAACGAAATTATAGTCAGCAAAGTAACAAATTTTTTTAATTTTCCAATACACATTTTAAAACCTCCTTGAAATTTATTTTTCCGAGTCAAAATAGATATTCACTCCAACATTTAATAGGTAATCTATACCTTCCACAGATACATCAGTTTTGTCGGATAATTTAGAATAACTTATGCCTAAATCCATATTTAAGGAAAGATTGTTTTTAATAAAATACTCTACGCCTATAAATCCAACACCGACATAACCGTCTCCAGAAACATCTTCTTGCTCAAATAATACATAGTTATGTTCCATTCCTATGTACTTTACTAATCTATCATCTGGATTAAAATTATAATACAATCTACCACCGTAAACATTTATTCCTTTACCAAAGGCATATCTTCCTTCAATACTAATATTTGTTGAAAGACCATATTTCAACGAAACATATGGATACCCCAATCCGATGCCCACTGTATTATCTAAACTCTCTCCAAATATATTTGTAGAAGCAATCCAAGTAAATAAAATAAGGAAAATAATTTTTTTCATACATACTCCTTGCCCCAAACAAAAAGGGGCACATATCCTTATCGGCCACATACCAGTAAATCCGATACTGACTGCCTCCCCTTTCCGTGTTGCCACGGAAAAAGAAACAGCCTTCCCCTTACTGGTATGTGAGAGGATAAAGACCTCTTTAAGAACAAGGCGTTCTCAAAAAATTATACTACAAATCAAAGACCATATTCACTGATATAATTATAACATCCAAACTTAAATTTGTCAAGTACTTTTTTCATTTTAGAATTTTTTTTTGATATAAGAAAAATAAATTCTATGACATTCTTGGAATTTTGAAGCTTTGTTTTTGACTTTAAGAAAATCTGTTCAAAAATACTACAAAAAACAAAGAACAATCAAAAATCTAAAAACAAGATTTTTATTTCTTTTTCCACTAAAAGTATAACAAAATTTCAAATTTTGTCAATACATTTTTACAAAGCAAAATTTAAGATAAAAAGAGCGGAAACGATGTAGATTAACGGATGGAGTTCTCTGGCTTTGCCGGTGAATATTTTTATGAGTGTGTAGGAAACGAACCCGAAGCCGATACCGTGTGAGATATTATAGGTAAGTGGCATTCCAATAATGGTGAGAAATGCGGGGATACCTTCTTCTGTTTTCTTGAAATCTATTCCTTTTATAGATGCCATCATTAAGAAACCGACGATAATCAGTGCAGGTGCAGTAACTGGATATTTATAAATACCATTGGCAGTTTGGTAACCACCGCCGATAACACATACAATCGGGATAAAAAATATAGACAGCAAAAACAAAACACCGGTAACAACGGATGTTTTTCCGGTTTTGCCGCCTTCTGCGACACCCGCAGCAGATTCAATATATGTTGTGATTGATGATGAGCCTAAAGTTCCGCCACAGACAGCAGAAAGTGAGTCAACAAGAAGCACATTTTTCAGTCGTGGCAGTTTCCCATTTTCGTCTAAAAAGCCGCCTTCTTCAGAAACGCCAATTACAGTTCCCATCGTATCAAAAAAATCAGTCATAAACAGAGCAAATATCATTGGCAGTAACGAAAATTTTAATGCACCTAAAATATCCGGTTTAAAAAGAACAGAAAAATCTGACGGAAACGAAAATATCTTTGTAGGAAGCGAGACAACACCGAACAAAAAGCCGACGACCGCGGTTAAAATTATCCCGATAAAAATTGATGCCTGAACCTTGAAAGTGAGCAAAACGCTTGTAATCAAGAGTCCGATAATTGTCGTCAACGCATAATTAGTTTTCAAGTTTCCGAGTGCAACAAGTGTTGCTGGGTCTTTTTCTACAATGCCACCTTGTGAAAGTCCAATGAATGCGATAAAGATACCGATACCGACGCCAATTGCAAGTTTTATCGGTTTCGGGATTGCATTCATCACTGTCTCTCGTGTTCTGGTGAGAACGAAAACAGTTACCATCAGACCTTCAACAACAATCATTCCCATTGCGACTTTATAAGGAAGCCCGAGTTGACCGCAGAGTGTGAATGCAACAACAGCATTAAGTCCCATACCGGGTGCTAATGCGAATGGATATTTGGAGTAGAGTCCCATAAAGATTGTCATCACTCCGGCACCGAGACAGGTTGCGAGTGCAACCGCTTCAAAGGGGACTCCTGCTGATGATAAAATCGCCGGATTCACAAAAATGATGTAAGCCATTGTAATAAATGTAGTTGTGCCTGCGATAATTTCAGTTTTTAAGTTGTTCATAATTTCGTCTCCACATTACCAGATTCATCAGACATGTTTTCATTGTTTTTATCGCAATAGGGCCCTGTTTTATTCCGCCAGTGTTCAGCATAGCCGGATTTTATCCAGTCAAGTGCAGATTGCTGTATCCCAACATCATAGCCCAGTTTTTGAGAAAGAAACCATTTATGTTTTTCAATTTCTTTTTTTTGCTGTTCAAAATCTGCTTTCATTTTTGCTTCACGCCATTTTTTGGAATGTTTCTGAAACCAATCGTCTAATGCAAAATCAATTCCGACATCCTTTTTTGCTTTTTCTGATAGAAACCATTTATGTGTCAGGACCGCATTGATTTCGTCAAAAGATAACTCATCAAGTTTCGGATTTTTTTCCATATAAAAAATCTTGTAACCACAAATGTAGTTGGTGATTTTTCCGCCATAGGCGGATCTGCCTTTGGCATGATAATCACCGTTTATTCGTGTTCGTTCGTGTTAATTCGTGGTTGATTTATAATCTTATCATCTTCCTTTCAGAATAGTCAGTAAAATTGCACAGAATGCGAGCACAAAAGTTATCACATACACCAACAGCACAATTTCTCTATGAGCCCAGCCGATATTCAAAAGATGATGATGAAAATGCTCTTTATCCGGCTCCATTATCGGTCTTCTACTTCTAAATCTTCTAAAAATAGAAAATGCAACATCCAGCACTGGCAACGCCACAACTATTATCGGGATAAAAAGCGCAACCACAGCAGTTGTTTTAAGCGTCCCTATAACTGATATTGCACCGAGCATAAAACCCAGAAACTGGCTACCTGAATCACCCATAAATATTTTTGCCGGATGAAAATTATGGTATAAAAACCCGATACAAGTTCCAACGAGTGCGGCGCATAAAATAGCAGCCAGTTTCAACTGTTTAGCCACAAGAACTATTTTTGTATCACTTTGCAGAACTGCAACAACAAAAAAGGTTGATGCGGCAATCGCTACAATACCCGTCGCAAGTCCATCAAGCCCGTCAATAAGATTGATAGTATTCATAAAACCAATCAGCCAGAAAACGGTTATTATCTGACTGACCAGCAGCGAAAAATTTATATAATCACTAATAAATGGAAATGTCAATCCTGAGATATTCACACCATAATTTATGACTGCAAGCGCTGCAATAATCTGAACTAAAAACTTTGGCAATGGCGGTACATTTTTTTTATCGTCCCATAATCCGAGCAAAAAAACGATTGTTGCGCCAACCAGAATCCCTATAAGTTGATTATGCAGTGACAGGATGCCGACCAATTCTTTTTTTACAAATATTTTCTGACGGAATGCAAGCAGGATGTTAAATCGTGAAAGAAAATGAAGGACAAAAAGCCCACTCAAAAAACCCAAATATATCGCAATCCCACCCCAGCGAGGCATATATTTAGAATGTATTTTTCGGCTATCAGGTTTATCAATCACACTAAATTTTTTTGCAAGCAATTTAGCAACCGGTGTCACAACTAATGAAACAACCAGCGCAACACTGAATGCAGTCAGATACAGATATATCATAATCGTTGTAATCTTTCTTTATATATTGGAAATTTATCACAAAGTTTTTTTATACCGGTTTTAATCTCGTAAAGTTTTCGGGCATCATTTTTATGGATTACAGCTTCTTTTATAAAATCCGCAATCAACTGCATTTCTTTTTCTTTCATACCTCTTGTAGTAACAGTGGGTGTGCCAAGCCGAATACCTGAAGTGATAAATGGTTTCTGAGTATCGTAAGGAATAGAGTTTTTATTGACGGTAATACCAGCTTTATCAAGTATTTTTTCTACTTCCAGTCCGGTAAGTTTTTTAGGGCTTAAATCAACAAGTAAAAGATGAGAATCTGTTCCACCTGAAACGATTTGAAACCCATTTTTTTTAAGCGATTCGGCAAGTGTTTTTGCATTATTCAAAACCTGTTGTTGATATTTTTTGAATGCAGGTTTTAATGCTTCACCAAATGCAACCGCTTTCGCAGCAATTACATGCATTAAAGGACCGCCTTGTGTACCTGGGAATACCATTTTATCAATCAAGGTTGCATATTTCTTTTTACACATAATCATACCGCCCCGAGGACCTCTTAATGTTTTATGTGTTGTTGTTGTTACAAAATCTGCATATGGAACTGGTGAAGGATACAGTCCCGTCGCAATCAAGCCGGCATAATGTGCAATATCAGCCATCAGATATGCATTCACCTCATCACAGATATTTCTGAATTTTTGCCAATCAATAATTCGTGAATAGGCAGAAGTACCAGCAACAATCAGTTTAGGTCTATGCTTTTTAGCAAGCCGACGTGCTTCCTGGTAATCAATCAACCCGGTTTTTTTTGTTACACCGATTGGCACTGTCTTAAAGTATTTCCCGGAAAAACTTGTCGGATGTCCGTGTGAAAGATGACCACCGTGTGAAAGATGCATTCCCATAATCGTATCACCAATATCCAGCACTGCAAAATATACTGCCATATTTGCTTGAGTGCCCGAATGCGGTTGAACATTTACATGTTCGCAATTAAAAAGTTTTCTGGCTCGGTCTATCGCTAGTTTTTCTACAATATCTACAAACTGGCAACCGCCGTAATATCGTTTTGACGGATACCCTTCAGCGTATTTGTTTGTTAGAACCGACCCTTGTGCTTCAAGCACTGCTTCGGATGTAAAATTTTCAGATGCAATCAATTCCAAATTCTCCGATTGCCGTTTTGTTTCTGATTGTATTGCTTCCCAAACAGCATAATCCGTTTTTTTCAAAGACATTGATTTTTCACCTTGACTTAATTCATATTAATTCGTGATATTTGCTTCTATTCGTACGCCTTTATTCGTGGTTCAAAGTTTCATAAACTTTTCTATTTCTTTTTTTGATATACAACCTTCTCTTAACAAAATATATGGGAATTTGGTTACATCCAGGACAGTTGATGGTTTTTTTGAGCCGATTTTTCCGCCGTCTATTAGAATATCAGTATTCCGCAATATTTTTTTGTCAATTTTGTTAATTATACAACATTCCTTTTTACCTGTCAAATTTGCACTGGTTCCTATCAAAGGACAGTTCATTTCTTTTAATATAGAAAGCAAAACTTTATCGTCAGGAATTCGGACAGCAACCGATTTTTTACCGCCTGTAAGCATACAACCAAGTTCATTCGTTTCAAACACAAGCGTCAGATGACCAGGCCAGAATCTTTTTGCTAATTTTTTCGCACCGGTTGGCAATTTTTTAATAATTCGTTTTAACTTTGAAATATCATCCACAAGAATAGGCAATGGTTTATTATACTTTCTGCCTTTTATTTTGCAAATTTTGTTCACACTTTCCCAGCAGAATGCATTTGTGCCAATACCATAAACAGTATCAGTCGGGAAAACAGCGATTTTGCCGTTTTTTAACTCGCTGGCAATTTTTTTAATTTTTATTTTATCCAATTTTTTTAATTTATAAATTTTCATGTTTTCGCTATGCTCACCGAGAATAAATTCTCGGCTACACTATGGTTTGAATTTGCGCCATTGACAGCAGGTTGAAACCTGCTATTCTGCAAATTTTTTTTTAAGTTCTATACGAAGCGTTGACTTTTATATATCCTTCACTAAAATCACAGGTATAAACGGTTGCTGTTTTATTGCCAGTATTCAAATTTATATTCACAGAAACATCCTTTTTAGAAATTATTTTTTTTACTTTTTCTTCTGAAAAATTTGTAGGCTGTCCTTTTCTGAAAACACAGAGATTATCAAACGCAATATCAATTCGTTTTGGGCTTATATCTATACCGCTTCTGCCAATAGCGGCGACAATCCTGCCCCAGTTGGCATCGTTGCCATAAATTGCGGTTTTGACAAGTGGTGAGTTGGCAACTGTTTTTGCTATTCGTTTAGCATCAGTTTCAGTTTTAGCATTTTTTATATTCACAGCAATAAGTTTTGTAGCGCCTTCACCATCACGGGCAAGCATTTTTGTAAGTTCAAGACAAACTTTCGTTAATTTATTACAAAATAATTCAAAATTTTTGTCCTCAGAGATAATTTTATTCTTTGCTTTACAATTCGCCAAGATAAAAACAGAATCATTTGTTGAAGTATCTCCGTCAATGGTCAAACAATTGAAACTTTTCTCAACAGCAATTTTTAATGCTTTATTAAGAGCAGATTTTGTGATATTGGCATCAGTTAAAATGAAAGAAAGCATCGTTGCCAGGTTTGGCTCAATCATTCCACTGCCTTTCGCACAACCCCAAATAATAACATCAGAATTGAGAATTGAGAACTGAGAACTGAGAATTTTAGGGAAAGTATCGGTGGTCATAATGCCTTCAACTGCAGAAAGTTCTTGAGTTCTTGAGTTCTTGGGTTCTTGGGTTAATTTTTCAATACCATTTTTTATTTTATCCATCGGTAAAAATTGACCAATAACACCGGTTGAGGCAACCAAAATATTTTCTGGTTTCACATTTAAATTTTTTGCTGTCAATTCACACATCTTTTCAGCATCTTTAATTCCTCTTTTACCTGTACAGGCATTGGCACAGCCAGAATTGACAACAATTGCTGAAATTTTATTTTTTATATTTTTTTGTGAAACAATTACAGGCGCTGCTTTGAAAATATTTCTTGTAAACATTCCCGCCGCAACACATGGCTTTACAGAATAAAAAAGTGACAGGTCCTTTTTCCCGTTCTTTTTTATCCCGCAATGTATCCCATCAACAAAAAATCCTTTTGGCAAATCGCTCATTTTTTATTAACTATATATTTCTTTTGTTTCTCAAAAAGTTGTAGTTGCGCATTTATATTTTTAAACTCGTAATCTCTTATTTTCAACCTATATTTCTCGTCAATTTTCCCGTTTTTTAATCTATTAATGATCATTTTGTGATATTTCTCATCTGTTTCAGCAGAAATATATTGTCTCTTTAATATTTTGCAGATTTCTATTTCAGAACCACTTCCACCAAAAAGAATCAAGACAACATCTCCATATTGTGTACATGATTTAATTAACATTTCAGAAAGTTTTTGAGGGATTTGACAAGCGTGGAATGTTTTTTCCTTGCTTACATTCTTTACCAAATCAAAATAAAACCAATCGTAAGGCATTCTTCCCTTTGAACCGTTTGCCAAATTTTGTAAGATTCGTTTGTCAGTGGGATTTTTATAAGGGACTGCTATATTTTCCTTATAAAATTTATTGTTTTTTGTTTTTATGCAATGTAAAATACTTCTATGGGCGGTAGTAAATCGTTTCGGCGAATGTCCAACATTGGTATTATAAACCCAGATATAATCAAAAACATTATAACAAACTTCATCTAAATATTTAACTCGTAAATAAGCGTTTTGTCTTGGATAATTGATTAAAAACATATTTCCATTATCTTTAAGAACCCTGATAGATTCTTTTGCTAATTCAATATACCACTCAATGTACTTGTCAAAACTTCTCGTATATGTTTTATCTCCATATTTTACTCCAACATTATAATCTGGATCACCATAAACCATATCAACAGATTTATCTGGTAATTCCTTTAATAAGTATAAAATATCTTTTAGGAAAACTTGATTTAGATATTTTTCTAATTTTTCATTACTCATTTTCGCATGGCATCCAGTCAATACCGGCTTTCTTCATAAAACTTTTTAGCCTGTCTGGATTTTTTACTTTTTCTATAGCTTCCTTGAGTCTGTTATCATCGTTTTCTTCTGCAACATATCTAAGAAAATTAAACAAAAATGCTCGGCCTTCATTGTCCCAGTAAACAATATCTTCCATAATGAATAGCCACTTCACAACTTTTAAGACAATTTCAATTTTTGCGCCTTTTTGAAAAGATTTATTCAGCGCAGGATATTTTTTCAATACCTTATCAACATCACTTTCAGCACAATTATATATCTCAGTAATTGCATTCAACAAATCTTTGAAACTCTGTCTATTTTCATTTTTCTTTTCTCTTAAATCTTGAGCAATTTCAAGATGACTTCCTTCTCCCAGTCCAAAATCAGTTACCACATCAACCTTAAAATCAAAATTCTTTTTGTGACCTGGTCTTGCAATAAAGAAATGCCCATTTGGTAGATTTTCTACAGGATATCGGAACGTTACACCTTTCCCTTTTTTATGATATTCTGTTGTAATAAATGTATCAACAACCTTTTTTACTATCTTATGACGAGATAAACTTCCTTTGATTTCGATCAATTTTCCTGTAACGATATTTTTTTGCTTTTTCATATATCTCCTTTTCTCATACCAGTCCTTCTTTTTCGTCTAAACCGAACATTATATTCATATTCTGGATTGCTTGACCTGCGGCGCCTTTGACAAGATTGTCAATCGCTGATGTAATTATTAAATTATTTGTTCTTGTGTCCAAATTTATTGCGATATCGCAGTAGTTTGTATTGACGACATTTTTTGTACAGGCAACATCAACAATACGGATAAATGGTTCTTTCTCATAGCATTTTTTGTAAATCTGCACTATTTCTGACGCCGAAATTTCTTTTTTTAACTGTAAATAAATCGTTGAGAGCATCCCTCTCTCCTGTGGAAGAATGTGTGGCGTAAAAGAAACCGTGAACTCGCGAACTCGTGAACTCGTGAACTGTTTTAATTCCTGTTCTATTTCAGGGATATGCCTATGGATACCGCCTGTTTGATATGCATAGCAATTGGGCTCTTTGTAGTTTTTTACAAACTCTCTGCCACCGCCTGAATATCCGCTTTTTGAATCAATAATTATATTTTTTGTATCAATAATTTTTTCTTTAAGAGCAGGATAGCAACCTAAAATTATACTCGTTGGATAACAGCCGGGATTAGCAATTAAATTAGCAGTTTTGATTTTGTCTCTATAAACTTCAGGCAGTCCATAAACTGTAGTTTTTAGAAGTTCACAATTTATATGTTTTACACCATACCATTTTTCATAGATATCTGGATTTTGCAGACGGAAATCAGCGCTTAAATCAATTACTTTTTTATTGTGTTTAACAAATTTTTCTACAAACTGCATTGAAACTTTATGCGGGAGTGCAGTAAAAACTATATCGGCAATTTCTGATATTTTTTTAATATCAACATCTTCACATAAAACATCCATGTCAATATATGAATAGATTTCCGAAATTGGAACCTTTGTTCCATCCATTTTATCAGAAAGTGAAACAATTTTTACTTTTGGATGTTTCAATAATAATTTTATCAGTTCTTCTCCTGCACAGCCTTTAGCACCAACAACAGCGACATTTATCACTCGCTTCGCTCCTTTAACACAAATTAGCCACGAATTTTATCACGAATATTCACGAATATTACTTCCCGAATACCTCCGAATGTCAACCGAATATAACCGAATTATTCGGTGGCAATTCGATTTTTTTATTCGGTGTCGTTATTCGTGATTTAATTCGTGTGATTCTATTCGTGTTTTTTAGAAATCAAGACGGTAATTTCACCTAAAATTTTTTCAGGCAGTTTATATTCTATTTCAGACAACTTCCCTCGGATAAACTCTTCAAACTTTTTTGTTAACTCTCTTGCAATTACAATATCTGTATTAGCAGGCATTATTTTTGAGATTATTGATAATGTATTTTTCAACCGGTAAGGTGATTCGTAAAAAATTATTGTTTTATTAAGTCCTGCAAACTTCTCAAAAATTTTTTTTATTTTATTTGATTTCCTCGGCAAAAAGCCCCAAAATATAAAATCATCCGATGGCAAGCCGCTGGCAGAAAGTGAAGCAATTATTGCGGATACACCCGGGACAGGTACTACTGAAATGTTTTCTTCAATTGCTTTTTGGACAAGAAAAAATCCTGGATCAGATATGCCGGGTGTTCCTGCTTCAGAGACAATTGCGATGTTTTTGTCTTTCTTTAACTCATCAATTAAAAATGGTATTTTTGTGAACCGATTCTGTTCATAAAAACTTGTGAGTGGTTTTGATATATTATATGCTGATAGCAGGATTTTGGTTCGGCGGGTATCTTCACAGGCAATCAGGTCAACTGCCTTAAGCACCTCAACTGCTCTGAATGTGATATCTTTAAGATTACCGATTGGCGTTGCAACAACATAAAGAACTCCGGACTTCATGGGTTCGCTTCCATTGTTTGCGGTTCTGTTTTTTTCTTTTTTTCTTGTTCAAGCACTCTTAAAAATGCAGCAACGATTTTAGGGTCAAACTGTGTGCCGGCACCTTTTTTTAATTCTTCAATCGCAGTATTTTCTAAAAGTGCTTTTCTATAAGGTCTATCTGATGTCATAGCGTCATATGAATCAATCACTGCGACGATTCGGGCGCCTATCGGTATTTCTTCACCAACAAGTCCTTCAGTATAGCCACGACCATCAAACCATTCATGATGATATAGAATCAACGGTGCAATTGGCGCAAGAAATTCAATAGGTGCTATTATTTTTTCACCAATTACAGGATGTTTTTTTATTTCGTTTCTTTCTTTTTCAGTAAGTGTTTCTTTTTTTAATAAAATTTCTTCTTTGATACCTATCTTGCCAATATCATGCATCATAGCAGCAAACTCAATATGTTTCACCATTGATTTCGGCAGATGCAATTCTTTGGCAACAGCTTTAGCATAATATGCAGCACGAGAAGCATGTTCTTTTGTATACGCATCTTTAGCGTCAATTGCTTTTGCAAGTGTCTGCATTGTTTCAAGATAAAGCCGATGCAGGTTCTGATAGAGTTCTATATTTTCTATTGTGATTGCTGCCTGACCTGCCAAAAGTTGTAAAAGCCGCAAATCACGTTCGTTAAATTTTTCAGTTTCTTTTTCACGATTGACATTAAGCACACCGATGACTTTATTTCTTATTTTGAGTGGGACTGATATGAACGATTTAGACGAGTACCGCACATTTTCTGCTCGGAAAAACCGCGGGTCTCGGTCAATATTTTCAACAAAAATAGGATTCCCATCACGGGCAACCAGTCCTGCGATACCCTCGCCGATTTTAAGCCGTGTGGTTTCAATCACCTCTCTTGTAAGCCCGCGGGCTGCAACAATTACAAGTTCGTTTGTGGTCTCATCAATCAACATTAAGGAACCAATACTTGTCTTGAGAACTTTTACTGCATAATCCACAATCATTTTTGATAGTGCCTGTTTGTTATGCTCAGGCGAGTATTTCAATCCGAATTCGTGAAGGTCAATCAGCATATTGATGAGACTGTCAACAGACGCGACACTGTTTGTATATTTTGATTTTACTTCGTTTATTTCTCTTTTAGTGTGATACAGAAGTTGTAACTGTGATTTATATCTATAAAAAAAATATAGTCCTATACCGACGGCCAGCAGAACCAGAAACAATTCAATATACATAAAAATAATGTTAAAGGTTAAAGGTTAAAGTTAAAATTTTATAATTTGAAACCAGACGATATTTTATTTAACTCTGTTGTGATTTCATTTATCTGTTTTGATATTTCTGAAAGTTCTACAGCGGTTACATTTTTCTGTGATATTTGTTGTGAAATCGCAGTCAGTTTTTCCTCAATTATTTTTGCAGTATCTTTATCTGTTAAAACCTTTTTCTTAATTTCTGAAATCATATTGTTAAACTTATTCTGAAGATCAACCAGTTCATCACCACTTCTTAAATGCACCTTGTATGTCAAATCACCACTGGCAATGATATCGCATGATCTTTCAAACTTAAATATTGGACCTGCAAATTTATGTGAAACGAAAATTGATATTATAGCAACAATCACAAGCAACACCGCAAGTTTCCCAAGCATAAGATTGTTTATCTTTACCATCATCGGGAATAAGTCAGGCACATTTAATTCTATAATTGCACGACCAATAGTATAATACACATCCCACCCAACCGTAAAAGCGACAAGCAACATTGCTACGATAACAATAGCAATATATTTGAACTGCAACGCCCTTTTAATAATAACGATTCGCCTTTTGTACTTTGGTTTTTGTTCCATAAAACCCCCTGATAAGGCAAGTTAAAGGTTAAAGGTAAAAATCAGCAGATTATATGATATTAAAAAAATTACAAAAAGTCAAGAAAAAAAATTATTTTGGTATATCAGGTTCCCAATTAAATTGTTCCCACGGAGTTAAAGGAAGGTTGATTTCTTTTGCAATCTCAGGATATTCCAATAATCCGTAATTATATGCTGAATTTGTTAGTTCAGAACAGTACCAACTATCAGGATTGTTATCCAGTCCATCTTCAATTGGATGATTGAACTTTTTGCTGTGCTGTTTTATCGCAAATTCAACTATTCTGTCTCGTATTTTTTTCTGTTCTTTTTCTGGGAGTGCTCTATAAGAAGGCGAGGAGTTTAATACTGAGGTTGAGCGTTCAACTCTGAATTTTTGCCAGGCGTAATCTCGTAAGTCGGTATATTCCACTTTTTTCAGCACAATTTTTTTATTTTTTGTTTTATAGTGCTCGTTCTCCGCACCTATAATTTTGTACCTGCCATCTACTGATATTGCCACATGATGCGGATTAAAGAGTTCGTTTGGGTCGGGTGAGTTTCTGAAAACCAAATCGCCTTTTTCAAGAGAATAGAGACAGATGGCGAGATGGAAAAATAGAAAGATGGAAAGATGGAAAGATGAAAAGGAAAAGCTATTGCCTAACCATCTTACCATCTTACCATCTATCCATCTAGTAGTTAGCCAGCCTGTAGTATTTTTCATTCGTTTTCAATCATTTTTTTATATTTTGAGTATTCTTTGGGATATTTTTTTCTAAGCGAGTCATAATAGGCGTTTGCTTCTGCTTCGGTTCTAAATTGTTTGTGTTTTCCTGTATCTTCACCACTTTGTTTTTTTTCCATCAATTTTTTCAGTTCTTGCTCCTGCTGTTTCGGCGGTAGTTTTGAAATGTTTTTGTATTCTTTCTGATAGTAGTTCTCTGCTTTTTTTAGTTGTGGTTTTAATGTATCTATTTGTTTTTGCATTCTTTTGAGTTTTTGCTCTTGTTTTGCATCTATCTTTTCAGAATGCTGTTCGTAATATTCCATCTGCTGTTCTATAATATCAACTTCTGGTTGAATAAATGTTTCAAACTTTTTTTCTGGTGGTGTAATTATTTTTTGCTGAATAAAAAAATAGGCACCAAAAAGCAGTGCCAATATAATGAAAACAAAAACAATTTCACTGAATTTCATTTAGAAAGATGCTTTACCACAAACAGCAGACTGTGAAACCCTTTTTTCTATTTTAGGTGTTCCACCCCAGAATGAAAGTTTTCCTAAATCAAAAACTTTCAGACGATAGTTGACGGTAACCTCATCGCCTGCAACCATTCCTACCCTTACATTTTTATGTGTAATCGTTATATTTGATGTATTAAACTTAGGCCAGCCCGTAGTAAAATACTTCATTACTTCACTACGGGCATTTGTCCATGTAACCCGGCGGGTTGCCATCAGGAACGCACCGTGTCTCGCTGCTTGATGCAGTCGCATATTAACGATGAACATTCTCGCAATCGTGATTGTGCCTGTGATAAAAAGCGGAAGCACAATCAACGCAATCAGAAATTCAGCAAATGCCTGACCTTTAGAGGCAGGGAACAGGGAACAGGGAACAGGGAACAGTTTTTTCATTTTTAATTACTTTAATGTGCTAACATTGGTGGTCGGGTTACTGGCACAAGCCGTGCATCAAACTGCGGCCATAGAGCTGCGGGTTCAAGTCCCCAGCCATAAATTCCTTCGCTTCTATTTCTCGGAAAACCGCCGTTATGAAACCAACCAGAAGCATTTTCTTTCACATTTAACCATACTTTTGCCTGTGCGATTGCTCGTGCGTTTGCGGGTCTTCTCAAACCAATCAATGATGCTGCAAATGTTTCATTCTGTTTCTGGACTGTCCATACAAATTCCTGTTGCGGTTGTGCTTTTCTGTAACTGTTTTCCCATTTCCGACAGTAATAAGCAGGATTAAAAGTTTTTTTAAATGGTGGCCATGGTACCAGCATTGAAATTTTTCCTATCTGCACATATTTGAATATAAGAAACTTCATTTTTCTGCCTTTTAAAGCAGTTCCACTCCCGCCTTTAACAAAACTACCAAATCCGCTTGCTTTACTATCGTTTAATTTTGTTGCTCTGACAGCAGTCAGATAAGGCGCACCACCAGCACCTTGATTCAGCGCCTTTAATCCAGTTACTATACCTTGATATATAGAAATTTGCTCTTTTAGCATTGCACCTAATTTTACATTATGATTCATATAAAGTGTAGCAAAATGCGTTGATGCGTTCAGCGGTGACATCGCATTATAAAACGCAGCACGACATCTCATTGCGGAAAGTGCGGCGGCATCTGCAGCTGTTTGCATTTTCTGACGGTTAAATTCCAGTATACCGAGATTCCAGACAAGAAACGAAAACATTGACAAAACCAGCACTGTCAGAGCCACCAGTGGCAGAATTTGTCCTTTAGAGTTTTTCAATATTCCCATTTTAACCTTTTACTCTGTACATCATCAAATGTCGTTTGATAAGTTTTCCTGAAACAGGATCAACTTTTAATCCCAATGTTTCAAGCACAACCAATCCTAAAAGCGGCTGTGATTTTCTTGCACCAAAAGCTACTGTAAAGGTACGGCTTTTCCCATTTAATTTTATAGTTGCTTCACCAAATTTAAAAACCTTAGTTTTACCGTCGGCAAGTTCAAAATTGTCCTTGTCTATTGGCTTTATATGAAGTGACCTCAAAATCTCTTCTGGCACAATTGAAATTGTTGCTCCCGTATCTACAAGAAACTTTATTTCTTTTGTTCGCCTTGTTACAGGATTAATTAACTTTGTTTTGACAAATACTTCGCCCATTTTAATTTGACCTCGGTATCGGGTTCGGAATCTCTGTTTGCATTCTTGATGTAACCCGTATTGGTACTCCGGCTTTGAATGCACCATATGCAAAAAGCGGTCTGTAGAAATATGTCACTGTAGCATTAACCGCCTGAATTTTTAAATCGCTTTGTTTTAACGGAAAAAAAGTTGACGGCGGGTTTTTTGATTGTATATTTGTTTTCCTGGTTGTTACAAGACAGGGCGCGCCAAGTGTTCGCATTGTAATATAATTTGCTGCAACAGTAGCGCTTTTTCCGACGGATTCTGCGCGAGCAGCGGCAAACGCCGCACCGTGCAGATGAAACATCGTCCACGAAAGCCGCGCTATATCCATTATCCCGAAGATAAGTGCAAGTGAAATTAAAGCAATTAAAACAAATTCAACCAGTGTCTGCCCTTTAGAGACAGCGAATAGTGAATAGCGAATAGCGAATAGTTTTTTGATATTTTTAATTTTCATTTTAACTTTTAACTTTTAATTTTTAACCTGCTTTTTCACGGGAGCATTCCTTGAACACCCGCTCTTGAAGTTGAAGCACTCCTGTAAACATTTCTCAATCGTGTCTGAAAAAATCTGGTTCCTACCCATGCAACTGTAACACAAAGCAATAATACCAATACATATTCGGTCATTGATTGACCTTTATTATTCATAAAAAAGGAACTTGCGTGTGTAAAGACAGAGGTTGTCACAGTGCTACGCCTTTACACACGCGTTTATAGTAGAAACAAAAAATTACTTTTTCGTTGCCTGGTCTAATTTTTGACCGGCTTTATTAAATGCGTTTTTTACTTTACCGCCGAACAACTGCACTGCAACATATGCAAGTAGTGCAATCAGGAATACCAACAGCACATATTCAGTCATTCCCTGTGCTCGCTCGTCTTTCAAGAACCGTTTTAGCATCTTTTCTCACCTCCTGTATTATTTGGTTTTGTTCAATTTAGCCACTGAAGACACTGATGATACTGAATTTTTATTTTTGCCGACTGAAGAGGCTGTGTCGTAACCCACTTTTTTGTCATTACGAGGGCTGATTTATCAGCCCGTGGCAATCTCGTTCCGACGAGATATATTTTATGAGATTGCTTCGCTAACGCTCGCAATAACATTACGACACACCCTCTGAAGTCGGGTATAAATCTTTTTTTTACTCCCCACTTTAGTGGGCTTGTTTATTTTTCAGTGATTTCAGTGATTTCAGTGGTTTTCATCTTCAATTAAACACTACCTAATTATTTCTTTGTTGCTTGGTCTACTTTCTGTCCAGCTTTGTTGAATGCATTTTTTACTTTACCACCGAACAACTGAACTGCAACATATGCAAGTAGCGCAATCAGGAATACCAACAGCACATACTCGGTCATTCCCTGTGCTCGTTCGTCTTTCAAGAACCGTTTTAGCATCTTTTCTCACCCCCTTTGAACGGCAGGTAGAAGGTAGAAGGGTAGAGGTAAGAAGGTAATGTTTTACCTTCTTACCTTTTTACCTTTCTACCTGTCTACCTGTCTTTTTAATGTTGAATTCCAGGATGCTCATCACAAATTCCGGAAACTTTGTTCCCTGCAGAAATAAAGCCGTAGCGGATTCTTTTCCCGAATGTCTCAACTGCCAGATATGCAAGAATAGCAATCAGAAAAATAACTAAAATATACTCAGTCATAGATTGTGCTTTGTTTGTAATTTTTTTCATAGATTACCTCATTTTACTATTGCAAGTTTGCCTTGCGATTTTATGTCGGGATAACCATTTTTCTTTGCTCTGATTGTATAAATATATACTCCGCTTGCAATGTCGGAAATATTCCATGGATATTCATAGACATATTTGTCGTTGATAACAGATGGCTGTCCATAAAGCTCTACAGAATGGACAGGTTCTGCGGCTATATTATACAAAAAAATTTCAATTTTGTCAGCTACCCCAACTTCAATATGTATTTTTGGATTCGTTCCTCGCTTCGCTGGATTTGGATATGCGTAGACTTCACCTTTCACAAAACTTGCATCAGGTGGAGGTGCTGAAATAACTGGTTGATACACAATCGCATAAATTGAAAAATGTAGAACATTCGCAGAAACGGTTTTTGCGTCGGTATCAACTTCGCTTTCAAGAACTTCATAATCATTTGTTGTTTCATTAAGAAGATATGCGATTTT
>JBFLWK010000039.1 GCA_040757695.1 Elusimicrobiota bacterium | reverse complement strand
GACCGAATTTATGACCGAGCCGAAAATAAATAGTCCTTGAGAAAAAGGGAATAAATGCCAAACCAAAGGTCTTGTGAAATCCGCAAGTGGCGACACGGACAGGTTTATCGTCGGTGTCGCCACGCCTCCTCACGGGCGGGGGGTGGTGTTGACTTGGCTTTTGACCTTCGTCGCCGTCCTGGAGCAATTTTGTATAAAATCGGCATAAGACAAAAAGCGTGGCAGTTGTCTTATCACGATTTTTGGTGTTGCCGATTTTATGCCTACAAAATTGCCCGACGGCGATTGCCGAGCGTTCAGCGAAGGCAACCCCGACCGCCTGATGAACGTTTTTCCTGTTCATCGGTTAGGGCGTGTGAGTGGCTGACGGGTTTGATTTCTGACAATTTTTCCTGAAAAAATTGGCAGAAATCAGTCGCCCAAAAAATCCATTCAGGATTTTTCCCCATTTTCCTTGAAAATGGGGCTCACATAAAATGTTCCAAAAAATAATTTAGGTAACACCATAGCGACACTTCCTGATTTTAGAGCGTAGGTGCTTACCAAATTATTTTTTAGTAACAAAACCGCTGCCGTCGCCGTTTTTTGTGGATAACTTACCGATACCGTCGGGGGTTTGGCGGGGGCGAATTTACCAGCCCCCGCCGTTGTTAGTTAGAAAAGTAATAACTGAATTGCTCTGCCGTATACCGTCGGCAACCTCTTGAAATCCGCTTTCAGCCCGTCGGTATCGTCTAAAATGTGATGAGCAATGTCAACGGCTTCGTTGCGGATTTCTGCGAACTCCCGTTGAATTGTTCGGATACTCCACTTTGTTAAATCAGCAATTTCTGATGTCCACCAACCGTCAAGTATATGGTCAAGGATTACAATTTGTCTGTAAGTCAAAACATTTTTCAACTCCTCTAACCACTCCCGAATTTCTGCGTCTCTACCTTTGCGGTTGGGATATGGCAGGGTGTCAAAAATTTCGCTTTTTTGCTCGTCCCCGTCCTCGCTCAAAACAGGGGTAACATAACGGGATTGTCTAGCCCGCTCTGTTTTCAAGCGGTCTCTCGCATAGTTCCGCCCCGCTTGGAGTAAAAAACTATCAGTCGCCGTCGGTTGTTTTTGATATGCGTTGATTATACCGATTTTTATTTCCTGTATAATGTCGTCGGTATCAAGCACGCCCGCTTTGCCCAGTCCTACCGCTATTGCTTCTATCCGTTCATCAAGTTTTTTGAGTAATGCGTCCATTGTTCACCTCACAAATTCGTTTATCAGTGCTAATACAACTAGCACTGATGGTATAACATACGCCCACGCTAACCCGCTCCCCCTGTCTGCCTTCCGTCTGTCCTCTTTCCGTCTCGGTGCTTTTGGTTCGTCAACAAATGCCTTGTGTAAAATATTTCGGCAATTCTGAAATTTCATTTTTGCCATTGCCCTGTTTTTTGAGGTCGTCTTTTTCCAGTCAATGTTATACGGCGATGGTCTCAACCCATCTGCTTTACGAACCCTTACATCAACCAATCCGTTGTCGTATGCGTGAAGAAAAAGCGCACACAACACTAAACCCAAAACCACAAAACCCATTAAAATCATAGACCCCCCCTAATAAAATTGACACACTTTGAGAAAAAAGTTTTTTTCTCTGCGGGTGTCCCGCTTTTCAGCAATCCGGGATACAGATAATTGACCGTATCCCGCCAAAACTTCCGCTCGGCAAGTTCTGCAAGTGTTAAATCCTCGCAAAACTCCCAAGCGAATTTTTTATTGAAATCGTTTTGCCTCTGTCTCATTGTTTCTCACCCCCTTTCACACTTCCCGAAGGGTTTTGGATTTTGCACCTTAAAAAAAAAGATTTTTAGTAGGGAAACTGTGAGCGTCTATAAAAAAATCCCAAGCAACCTCACTTTTTGGCAACAAAAATGAGGTTGACTCTGGGTATTTTTTTATGCGAACTCCCTAATAAAAATCCAAAAAAGAACCCAACCGTAACACCATAGAGCAAAAGTTTTGAGCAAACACCATAGTCCCGACTTGTCGGGACGTAGGTGCTTTGCCAAAACTTTTAGGACAATTTATTGTTGTTTAATAAATTGGACGGCTCGTAGGTGCTTCGGTGGGTTATTTTTTGCAATAAATGAGAAAGCCAAAAGTGTGAAGGGGGTGAGAAACAATGAGAGAATTAAGAATTGAGAATTATGTAAGAATAAAGGTAGTGAGCCGAGCGGACTGAACAAGGTAAAGCGAGACGAACGGCGGACAGCGAGAAGACACCGAGTATAACTGAGAGAGTAGTTCAGTCGGTGCGTTTTTGCACCGACTGGACGGCGAATGTGAAAGAAACATCGTCGGCTGAAAAGTATTGTGTATAACCAAAAGGGAAGCGACGAAATGCCGTTTGTTCGGAGCGCATATCGGAGCGTGTGGCGGAGCGAGGAGCAATCCCGCAGAAATACGAACGGATAACATTCGTGAGAAACTGGCGGGATTGCGACGAGATAGAAGAGCAAAAGCCAATCGCACCGAGACTAAAGAACCCGTCCCGATAAAAAATCGGGGCGGAGTCTTATCAGCGATGGCTTTTGCTCATAAATGCCGTTGACCGTTTACCGCTTGAGACCGTAAAGCATCGTCATCAGAAAAACATTGTGTCAGGCGGGGGCGAACCCACCAGCCCCGCCGTAATGGAGGCGAACTCATTCAGGAAAGATGTAAATCGTATTTGAGATTTGATGGGAGAGATGTTATTATTGATGAACAACAAAATCAAAAGTCGGATTCCGTCTTTTGATTTTTATACAAGACAGAAAAACATAAAAAAACCACACTGGTGAGTGTGGCAAATAATGTGAAATGAATGGACTATGTGAGATTTCTTTGTGGCGGTAGGTGGTAGATGATTACCGCTGTCTATTAAACTCCTGGTTTTAAGGAATCTTTTTTTCTGTCTTTTTAGTCGGTATCAGTTTTTCATAATTCGGGTCGGGTTCTATGAGTTCCAATTTACGCAGGCGGCAGTAAATACTGACTGGTGAGCGTTGGAATATCTGTGATAATACTTCAATATCCTTTTTAGTTGCATATTCGTTTTTTAAGTCACTATCTTCTTCTTCAGACCAAGGCAGTCCACGACGGGTTTCTTTTTCTGTTTCTGTAGAAGTATCTTTTTTGCGTTTTTCAGGTATAAGCCACGTCTGAAAATCCTGTAAGACCTTATTTGCTTTAAGTAGTTCTTCTAACTTTGTAGAAAACTCTGCAGATTTTTCCGCAAGAACTTCTTTGCCTGCATTGGTGATATAAACAAGCGGATACCAAAAATCACCTATCTTGTCTTCGGCAAAGGTTAGCAACCGACCCTCAAGCAAAAAATCATACAATGCTTTTACATTCGCTTCAGGGACATTATTCATTAGTCCAATATACCGCACATCAAGATTACTGTCTTTCCAATTTTTTAGTGTTACGACACTTCGCCGTTGCGAACCCCTCAAAATTCCGACAATAGTTCCTACGCCTCGCTTACCAGATATTTGATTTACCAGAGATAGCATTATGTACTGCGAAAAATTAAGTTCCATTTTTGTTCACTTCTGGCTTATGGAAAAGATGGATTATTTATCTGGGAATTTTTCTGATGCTGGCACACCGCCCAGACCCCAGTTCTCTTTTTCAACTTCGTTGATTACTATCTGCACCGCATCCGGCGGACAACCGATTGAATCAACCACAGCAGAAGTTACATTCTTAATCAGTTTCTCCTTCGTTTCCCTTTCTCTGCCACTCCACAAATCAATTCTTACTAAAGGCATATACTCTCCATAATTACAACGGTTCCTTCCTAATTGCTCCACGTACAGTGTCTAACAGCACAGTATGAAATTCAAATCCAAACCATTCTTGAAACATTTCAAAAGTCCTGTCCGCAGGCCATAACGATTCATCTGTATACCAAGCATTCAATTCTTCCTCAAATATCTGTTTATAGATGCGTTTGATATAATCCTCAAATTCTACATCCTCGTCCATAGAATGTTGAACATCGGGCAACAAATACACGGAAGTGTCTTCCAAATATTCATCATTAATGATATGGTCAGGTTCTACACTTTTCACCCAATCCCAAAATGGTTTTTTCGGTTTTATAATCGCTGCCGAACGGTTAATTGTTCTCATATTTTCTCAGGTTTTTAAATTGAAAACCAGAATCGCCTCGGTTATATTTCCAAATTTTTCCAGTTATCAAAATCACCATCTTTTATTTCATCAACTGACTTATCAAAATACAGCCACCTGCCTGTATAATTTCGTGAATCTGTATTTATCACAACCCCACCAAAAAGTTTTTTACCTTTTCTATTTTCGCTCTGGATATATTTATATAATCCGTCTATTTTTGTTTTGCCACTTTTTAATGTTAATTCTCCTTTCGTATCAAACAACCCAATTTTACCGTCTTTGAATTTAACAATAAAATCATTATAAAATGGTTTTTGAATTTCATTTTCTGTATAAGGTACAGCAAGGAATGTAAAATCTCTGTCACCATTTTTAAACCACCATTCAATTTTATCTGATTTTTCCAAATACTCAATAAATGCTTTTTCGTTTTTCCACTTACTGTCAGTATAAAATGGTTGCATAATAGATTTTTTCCTGTCTTCTTGTGTAGCATCACTTCCAAAAGATAATTTCTCTGGAACATTCCAATCTTCAATAAAAATAAGTTCGGTTTCTCGTTTTTCTACCATTTCTTTATACTTTGTTTTTGCGACATCCAACACATTGATAAACTGTTGTCTGTTTTTCTCGCTTAAAACAATTTGCACAATATCTTCTTGTTTATCAATATAATCCATCTTAAAATCTTTCTCAAAAAATCTGTAAATGGAATCTTTCACCCGTCCAACAGATCTGTCTTCAGGATAAAATTGAGGTGCTAAACTGTTTCTTGCAAAATAATCAAATATTTTCTGTAGTTCCATACCGCTTATATCAAATGATTTATCTCCAACTATATGTGCCCCTTTCATAGCATCAACATTATATGCTTTATAATCTGATATTAGTTTTATATCAACTTTATTTGAACGAACATTTATCTTTTCTTTTAATTTGTATTTCTTTGCTTCCTTCAAAAATATTTCAATAAAACGTGGATCCAATCTCGTTTTTTCACGTTGTCTTTTTGAATGATAAGATAATAAATTTATCGGTTTATAGTTATCTTTACTTCTACTCGTAAAAACTGAAATATAATCTTTTGCAATGTCTTCTTGGATTTCAATGTCATCTAAATTAGTATAAACATAACTGTAATTTAAAATTTCATTTTTATAATGTCCTTCGTCTGGTTCCGGCATTCGCATAATTCTACCTACTGTTTGAATTGAAAATATCTGACTATGCCATTCTCTAAACAAAATCAAAATCTGGGCTCTCGGACAATCCCACCCTAAAGCGATTGCTTGTTTGAAAATCAAAACCTCAACATCGCTATTATGTTTCTCAACATTTTCTTTATTTATATGTTCGCCAGAAAGCCATATTGCTAGTTTTCCATTTTCGGAAAAAATATTATATTTGCCTTTCAATATCTTTTCTATTCTAATTCGCATCTCATCTTCTAAACTACCAATTCTGTCCGGCAATTGAATTAAGACAAGCGGGTTTATATCTGTTTTTTCTTTTTTATATATCTCTAAAATTTCTTCTCGTTTTTTTAATGCTTGTTTTATAACCAATTCTTCGCTTCCACTGCTTAATTCGGTTTTTATCTTTCCGCTTTTCAGAATATTCTTAAAGTCCTCATTAAGAATAACACCTTTTTTTATCATCCCTTCTTTTTTCACATCTTCCAATTGAACCGTTACTGAATCATCTGGATTTTCAACAACTGGAGTTGCAGATACTTCAATGGTTAATTTTGGATTGATATCTTCAATCAATTTTTTAGAGATATCGCTTGTAGCATGATGATGCGCTTCATCTATGACCAAAATTATTTCTCTGTTTTCCTCTCTTGTTTTTTCAAGAATATTTGACAAATTATTTTCCTGCTCATTATCACGAATATAGATATTATCTGTTTTATTTATGCTTTCCCAATTAAAAAATAAAATCTCACTTTCTCCAATTCTTCTATCATCTAAATCTTCAAAAAAAGAACATTTTAATGCCCTGCTGTCCTCAAAATAGTTTTCCAATTTTTTCCTACTTTGTTCGTGTAAATGTCTTGGAGCGGTCCAAATAAAAGAAAGTGGTTGTTTTAATTCTCCATCTTCAATCAACTGTTTTAAGAATTCAGCCATCATAATTGTTTTACCAGAACCCGTAGGCGACTTAAAAACCAATTTCTTGCTGTCCGGATAGCCTAACAGTTTTCTGGCTCTCCCTAACAGTTCTTTTATAGCAGTTTCTTGATAATTTTTCAGTTGCATAAATTTTTTCGCTTAAAATACAAACTGCCAAAATTTTGTCTGTCTCTTCCTGAGTAATATTCACCAATAAGAGTGTTTTCTTTTTCGTTAAAGAGCAATTGAACAGTTCCACTATGAATACTCATTGTTTTAACTGCTTCTGATTTCGGTTCGTTGATATACTGATAACTTAAATGTTTACCTTCTGGAGCGTTTATTATAAGAGATGCTGTTTCACTATGGGATGTTGAATGTTCTGTAGTTAATAATATTTTTATCCTTGTCCATGTTTGGAATATTCTTAAGGTTGCTTTAATTTCTGACGAATGATTATTAAAAGAAGATTTTAGATTGCCATTCCATTCACCATTTAGATTAGGAGTTTTTGTAAAATTTAATTTTTTTGAATATTGCCAAAGCCACTTATCATAAATTATAAATAGCAAACCGTAGAAAAATAATATGGAAGGACTTTCAAGCCACCATGGTAAAGAAAATTGATAGTAATTAAGTATTTTGTAAAAACCCCAAGAAAAAACAATACTTATTATTGCCAAGAGCAACAAAATATTTTTTCTCTCATCAATATCTATTGAATAAGTGTGCATATTCACCAATTATTCCAAAGCGAAATTAAATTTTGGACAAAACTTCTTGCTTTACTTGTATCCCATTGCTCTTGAGACATACCAAAAAGATTCAATTGCTCATTTTGACAAACAAAGTTATCCAAATTATTTTCGCTAAGCCAGTTAACGATATTACAGAAAGTATCTCCGTAACTTGTTCCGAATTTTGAAATAGGTATATTGTAGAGCAAACATTCCAAAAAATATGATGGGGTATTGTCTCCGGAAATACTACTGCGGCAATTCTTAAATAATCTCACAACAGGTTTATACCATTCACTGCTATTTTGATGTTTGGAAACCCCTTTATCGTAGTGAACTTTTGGATAATTTATAACTTGTCTGTAGTCGTTTTTTGTCCAAAAAGTCACTCCCTCAATATAATCATAACTACTTACTGTTCTATATCGTCTGTATTGAGCACAAACAATCACATCAGCAGGTAATCTTCCTGTATTAGCTCTTATTTTGATTGATTTATTGCCTTCAGTTATTTGGCTTTGGCCATAATAGTTTTTGAGAATTTTTAAAACATCTGTCCTAAAATCTGATAATTGATAAACAGATGGTGTCAAATTCAAGGTTCTTTTTTGATCTTCGGATAAATTGCTATAAAAAGTAGAATTAAGTTGAGCAACAACATCAACATCGCTATCACCACGTATATTGGTATCGTTTTTATATGAACCTTGTAGATAAACTTCATAATCAACCCCACTTGACCAGCCATCATAAGAATTTAGGGCATTTTTAATAGAGTCCGCCGTTGATTTAGCAATTGTAATTGCGCCTTGATGTGACCATGTTTCTAATTGTGATTCTGGAATAGCCATAATTTATATAAAAATTCTTCGATATACTCTTAAAATGGCTTCGGGAATGGGTGAGAGTTTTACTTTCTTTTTCATATCTTCAAACTCTTCGTCAAAAGTATCATCACCCAGCGAGAAAACATAAACACTGAATTTTGCTTTTATGTCTTTTATTTTTTTCTTAAAATCAGGAATCACTAATTGGTCAAAAATTATACCAGTGTAATGATTACCATTCTTGAATATTTTAATTTTCTTGTTTTCAAGAACTGGTTCAAATGTTCCTTCTTTTATGCAAAGCATTTCAGTTGCTTGTTCAGTTAATTTCCTTTTATTTTTATCTGTTGGTTCTGCATCAACAAAGTCAGTTCTAAAATATTTAAGGTTACCTTCTAAACCTGCAATCTTTTCATTATTAGAGTTTTTATAACCCTTAATAACTTTTTCGATTCTCGGATAACAAACATCAGTGCAGATATTATTCTCATTATTAGTACAAAGAATAAATTGCCGATTCCCTTTGTCTTCTTTATTTAGTTCTAATACAGATTGTCCAGTCGTTCCCGACCCCGCCATAAAATCTAATACTATCGCATTATTATTTTCATATCTATCTACTAAGTACTTTATCAATAAATAAGGTTTTGAATAGTCAAAAGTTTTTTTATGAAAAATATTTTCTAATTGTTTATTCGCCATAGTAGTAGAGTAGTATGGTATAACTCCTATTGGTCTTTTCTCTCTTTCTATTGGATTTCCCTCGTTATCTACTTTTAAATATTGCTTTGTATAAACAGCCCAGTCTTCATTTTTATCTTTTTTAATAACTACGAAATCATTCTTAATACCCCATTCTAATTTTGCTTTACTCCATCTCCAACAAGCCTGTTTGTTCCCATAACTGGGAAATATATTTTTACCATTAGGTGATTTAATCGGATAGTCTAAAGATTTAGAATATTGAATACTCGCACTATTTAATTTTACTAATTGATATTTCCCTCTTTTTTTAGCATATTTATCTTCTAAACAATATCTATCTTCATCTTCAATGTCAGATCCCTTAATAGATAGTGTATTTATATCTTTAGCATAGACAAGAATATATTCGTGTTTAATTTTGAAATGCTTACTATCAGAGCTTCCCCCACCTTCTTTGTTTTCCCAAACTAAATTCACTACGAAATTATTTTCTCCATAAATTTCATTACAAAGTACTCTTAATTGTGCTTGTTCATTGTCATCAATTGAAATAAAAATTATACCTGTGTCTTTCAGTAAGTTCTTCGCCAATTTTAATCGCTTCTCCATAAAAGCAAGCCATTTGCTATGTCTATAACCATCTTCCAAGTCAACATATTTATCGTTGTATTTAAAATCTTTATTACCGGTATTATATGGTGGGTCAATATAGATAACATCAATTTTATTTTGATGAGTATAATTCAGTACTGAGAGGGCGTGATAGTTGTCGCCTTCAATAAGTAAATTGACAGGTTTATTTTTATCAGTAATTATTTCTTTACTTTTAACTTCTTTGAGTATTGGAAGTTTTGTTTTGCATAATTCAACGACATCTTCTGGTTTCTCTTCCCAAACTAAACCGTATTTCTTGCGTTTTTTTAGCCGCTCAATTTCAGCAACTAATTCTTCCTTACTCCAATTTTGGTAATTATTTTTTGCCATATTTATTTTTCACTTTTCAATGACTGCCTTTGTCGGGTCCGATGCGTTTAAATAAACTTTGTCCTTCAATAATGTTCGGGCATATGTTCTAATTCTTAGCCGAATATTAGCCCTTTATTAGTCCATTTAGCCCTTTGTTAGCCCTTTGCCAAGAATATACACAGTGCCTTTCCCAGTAATTCCTTTCCTTGTCAAAATATTTTTATCAACGAGATTCTTTAAATCTATAGTAGCCATAGGTTTTGAGATACTTGTTAATTCTTGATACTCTTTATTGGTAATTTTCCCTTTTTCCTTTACATACTTTACTGCTTTTAGTTGGCGTTCGTTCAAACCCATCTGCAATAAAACTTCTTCTGTATAAATATCTCTTGCTAATATCGTCTTAAATTCAAGATTTCGTATTGACACAAAATCTGGCTCGGGTAGTCCGTGTTCTCTACATTGCTTGAGCATTTCCAATGTTCCTGAACCTGCTTGCTGAATGTAATCGGCAAAAAACATTACTGTGGCTAATAACGGATTGGTCGGATGGGATGCGTGCGGTTTCTTGAGGTCTTCTATTTTTAAGTGAGCGGGTAATGTCCCGGAATTCCATATTTCCACTCGGTCAAGAAATACCATCACCTGAACTGAAGATGTTGTGTTATAGTTACGGTGAGCCACTGCGTTGACAATCGCTTCCTGAATTACAAATGTTGGAATTTCACGGGGTCGTGATACCTGAACAGTATGTTCCTGCTGAATAACGGGAAACTTGAGTATATCAAGTACAAAACTGACTGCCTTGTCTACCTGCTCAAATAAATTTCCTTCATAAATCTGATATGAAGTGAACGGCTTTTCAACTTCGGTGCTTGGCAGATGAATACATTTTATTTTTGCCTGGTCAAAAAACTTTCTCGGTTCTTTGCCAAACAATAATACCGCGGCATTGGTTAGTTTTCCATCTTTCAGAAGTTTCAGGTGAGTAAAAACATCTTGTGTTGAAGAATCAAGTGCAAGTGGAAATTTTCGTTTCTCACGAGCAATCTTCAAAAACCATTTGATTTTTTCATCATCAATATCCGAGAAAGTTGCACCATCGCATATCCGCTGGTCAAATTCAGCTCTACCGATTTCACCTTTCTCTTTTAAGAATGCAATCAAACTTTCATAAACAAGGTTGGTTAATTCGCTTATAGTATTGAATCTGCGATAACAATAACCTCCCTTGGAATCTTTAATTTCTGTTATCAGTCTCTGCACACCTGCTTCACGGCTTTTATCAGTAGAACTTTCGCCTTTGATATAGATAAGAATATCTTTGTGCTTGGCTTTCGCTTCCCGGAACTCTGCTTCTGTTGGTGAAATTTTATTCTTGTCAGCAGCGCCGTATTTATCACCCAAAAGACCAATATAAATATCACTCTTGTGAACTTCTTCAAGATATGTTGTCTCGGCTGAGATGCTTTTCGCAGGCGAATCTTCAAATAAGAACACTGCAAAATATTCGGAGAGTAAAACATCGCCGAACACAAAATTCTTTATTGCCCTGCGTTCTTCTTTAAGTTCTTTTTGCACACCGCTGACAAATATTTTATATTTCATTTGATGGTTTTTATTATACAATTTCACAGAAAAAAATCAAGGGACTGATTTTATGGTGTGCAATTACATCCGGTATGAGACCAGTCAAACTGGGTATAACATTCTTTGGTTTCTTTACAGAGAGCGGGAACTTCGCCGAGCCAGTCAGCAACTTGTTGATAAACAGCGACTCTGTCTTTCAGTGGATACCGCCATCTGTGGTCGTCTGAAAAGACAAGTCCCTTTTTCAGGCGGTCAGGCATTCGTTGGTAGGTATTGCTATAAGGGCGGAGTGTGCCGACGGTAATCCGTTCGGGTTTCAAGACGGCGATTTCGTGGCAGATATAATAATAATCGGCGTAGGACTTGCTGGTAT
Source organism: Elusimicrobiota bacterium (assembly GCA_040757695.1). Lineage (NCBI taxonomy): Bacteria > Pseudomonadati > Elusimicrobiota > Elusimicrobiota bacterium. The sequence goes on along the minus strand of JBFLWK010000039.1, from coordinate 8,499 downwards.
CAAAGAATGGTAGAATTATCGGGTCAAGCCGAATACGAACACGCCATCCGAGTGATTTTAATTCACGAGCACAGTCCAGCCGTTCAGTCGGCAGTGGTGCATCGCTCTCAAAAACATCAGCAGAAGCAACAGAGTTAACAGAAAAACTCACAATTACTTGGGGACTGGGGTGTCTATCTTTTAGTATGCCGATATTGGTTGACTTGGTTACTAACAAAAGAAACTTATCTTTCTGCTGAGCGAAATAATCAAGCGTGAAGGGGTCAAGCAACGGCGGGACTATCGCCAACGAATCAGCAAGTTCGCCTGTGTTATACACACCGGGCGGGGATTTTTCTAATTCTGCCTGAATTTGTGACCAGTCATTATTAAAAAGAACCACATCACGGTTAAATCTAAAAGTGGAAAGTAAATAACAGTAACTACACGAAAATGGGCAGGAGTTAGAAAGTTTTAATTCGTAAAAAGTCGGACAAACTACTTTGGATGATTTAAAAATGGCAATAAACTTGCTTTTCCGTAAACGGTAAATTAACATTTTGGTTTCTTAAATTATGTCCCGGAACAAATCGTCTCGGACGCCCTTTATGTTTGTCGTATTTTCTAATTAAAGTTCCACACCCGCACTCACACAAAATTTTTTCCTCACAATATTTTTTATGCCAGTAAAGAAAACGTCTCCGATGCCCTGTAATAAACTCTCTTGGTCTGCCAGAAGAATCATATTTTAATAATTGCTTCCCACAGCCACATAAACATTTTATGACAGGATTTGGTTCGTTTGGTTTTCTCAAGAAAATATTTTTTCTGTGTTGGTATTTATGATATGCTACTGATGGGTAAATTTCAATATTTTCAGGAATGTTATTTAATTTATTGCCATCTCTGTGGTGGACTATTTCACCTGGTAAGAGTTCTCTTCCAAGTTTTTGTTCGACGATTAAACGGTGTTCATAAACATATCCTCTGCAATCGGCTAAATGATGGTGAGGCATTTTGATTAAAACATAACCGTGTGATGAAATTGTCCGCCCGCCTTTCCACATAGGATGTCTATTGCCTCTCCGCCGATTGTTTTGGGGTTTTAGCCACCTCATCCTTAATCGTTTTCTTTTAATTGCCTCTGGGGTTCGCTCTATTAAAGCAGATAGTTCAGAATCAAAAAGATAAAGTTTCTTTTTTAATAAATCTAATTCAACTAAAGAGTACCGTCTGCCATTCATTTTTTTTCCAAAAAGCAGATTTTCTTATTCCCGGACAGTATCCATCTTTTAGTATATATTCACCAAGTCTGAACTGCCTCTGACATCATAAACAGAAACAACATTCCAGCCGTCAAATATAAGTTTCTGATAGCGATTACTTCGTTTTATTTCCTCGTCGGAATTACCGAACAGCGATATGTTCTCTGTTTGGTGATTCTGTAGCAACATCATTCGCAGTTTTTTAACTGGTGGTATTTTGTTATTCATCTGCTTTTTTTAACCTGTAATCCTCTAAATTAAATTCTAATTGTTGCCCCCAGATTTTTTCTGCCCAGTGGTCGGCGGATTCTTCTAACGATTTTAGTGGCTTACTGCAACAGACACATCCCTTGTGTGCTAAACTGCGTAGCACTACCACAATAAAAGATGACCTGCTTTTCAAATAGTGTTTTTCATCAATTCCCTGTATCATTTTTCAGTATAGTGTTTTTTCTAATTATGAATTACCCTTAACATCATAAATATCAATAATAATCCAGCCGTCATCTTTCAGTTTTTTATAGCGTGGACTTTGCCTGATTATTTCGTCAGATACGCCGAATAGCGTTAAACTTTCATTGCTACTATTTTGTAGCAACATCATCCGTAATTTTTTAACCGGTGGTAATTGGTTCATCTGTTTTTTTTAACCTGTAATCATCGCCAATTTTTATGATAAGATATTTTTCGCCTCCGACCTCAAAGACTTCTGAACTGAAATCTTTTTTTGTTTCTGCGAGATAATAAAAGATGGTTAATTTCATTCATTGGCAAATGTAAATCTTTAGGAATTATTCGCATTGTCATAAAAACACCTTCACCTGCTCCACCAAAATTTCTTCAATACGCTCTTTCTCTTTGCGGGTAATCTCAAAGGTATTTTCAACTTTTTTGCTCTCGTCGTTGTAATTCACCCACATTTCGTATATGCCATCACAATCGGGCGTTCCAAAATCAATCGTTCTGCACATATCCAAATTAAGCCATCTATACCCATCTGTTTCTGTGTTATACAACTTTATCCATTTCATCGTGTCCTTCACCTCGCTTTCGGGGGCTTTTTGTTTTGCCAGAACGCCACCAACGGAGCCAGGCTTTTTTAGAGAGGACAGTGGTAGGGCTTGGTGGACATGGGCAGAGTTGAACTGCCATCTCCGACTTGCAGGATCGGTGTGCTCCCCGTTACACCACACGCCCATTGGAACTATTACCTCAATCTTGGCAGAGGCGTTCCCCCCTAAACGCCACCGACGGCAGAATTTAACTTTTATTGAAAGACCTCTACAATCATACAATGATGTCATCTATTAAATTGCGACATACTATTTTTTGTTCTTGTTTCTTACTTTTTGATTCTTACTTCTTGATTCTTACTTCTGGCTTTTACTTTCGGCTTGTGTCTTTCCGCTGTTGTCTTCCATTCCAGTGGTTCATAATTCTGACAAAAAATATTTTCATCAGTCAGTCCTTTTTGATACAAAATCCGTAAGAAAAGTTTATGCGTAGCGAGTATCTCTTCCATTCTTTTAGAAAGCACAGCATATTCAGTGTATAGATAGTTATCCCGTGTCAGTTCAGCAATCCAGTTGTCCCACGCATAATATATCTGCCATAAATTGTTAAGACAACTCCGTATCTGGCTGTAAATTCTGCCTTTTATGAGGGACTGTCCCTGTCCCCATTTACGATAATCATCATCGGATAACTCTTTCCACTCATCTGTCAGACGATGTAATCTATCTAATTCAAGGTTGATTGTCTGTATTCCAACTTCATTTACGGCGTCAAATGCCTGCTCTATTGTAAGCGTAGTATAATAAGTTCGCCGAACATCCAGCGTCTTCATAGAGATATAGGTTTCATTTTGTAGATTTACTATTTTCTCTAATGCCCTATCTATCGCTTTAGCCTGGCTATGCGTATAATTTAGAGAACTAATAGCCACAAGTTGATGAATATACTGGTCATAATGTATTTTCATCGCCTCGCCCGTTTTGTCGGTGCTCGGTTTTCGGTGTGCGGTTTTCGGTTTCGCCATAAGCGGAGGGATAAGCGAGAGAATGAGCAAGACAGAGAGCCATCTTTTAATTCTTAATTCTTTTTTCTTTATTCTGTGTCTTTCCATATCGCCCCCCTCACACCTTTTTTACAGGAGAATAATTGGCGATGATTTTATTCAACGGTTGAATGATGTCAAACAAATCATCTTCCCTGCGGATTACAATCTCATCTTTCGTTTCACTCGCTACCACTCTTTTAAGATGAGCGGTAATCCTTGTTATAGGCCCCGCTAATCTTTTAGCGACTGCGACTGCAATCTGTCTGCCAATAACAATACAGACAACCGCTTCAGCAATCACAACATAGCCGAATGTGAGCATAGACCGCCATATTGCCCGTCTCACACCTTCACCAAATTCCGCACGGTTCAACACAATCAGTAATGCGAGACCAAGTGTTGCCATAATACAAATTGTGAAAACCGCAATGGTGCTTGTTAGCAACCTTGCCATCCGCTTCTCAAAAACCGTCTTTACTGCTACTACTCGCTGTTCCATAACGCCCCCTTCAGAGGCAAGGTGTAGGGTATATGGTATAGGGTGTAGTAAAAGCCGTTGACTTTTCTACCCCCTACTGCCTACTCCCTACTGCCTGCCGTTATTACATCGGCACAGGGAACCAGTCGTTAGACATAAAATATAATACGCTCAATAGCCCTGGCCCTGATTCTGATATGTCGGCAATAGTTTCCCAACTTCCCTTGCCATCACCATCTCTATCTAAAAATGCTTCTGTTTTAATACTGCCTCGCCAGTAAAGCCCGTCCCAACTGAATTGATAATGAAGTTTTGATGTTTCATTCTCTATCAACCAGTTAACGCCTGAACTTGTTGGTGTATAACTTACCTGATAGCCTTGATAGTATTTGGTAATAGTTGCACCCTGCCACCACATTCTGTTTTTATCATACTTAAAATGTGCAGATAGTATTTTACCAGTAGGGATACTCATCTCAAAAAGGATAGTTGGTGTATCAGAAGCAGGGCTTTCAATCCCAATATAAATTTCAAAGACCCCGCCTGATATAATTTTCATTTCAAGTGTTTTGACACGATTGGCACGGTTCGGGTTTTTTTCAACCGCTTTGACTAAATCCTCAAACTTTTGAACACGCTGCCCGCTAACAAGTATAATTCGGGAATAGACCGCCAGCCCGTAAGCACTTGATAGATTTTCCAAAAACCAACCGTCAGGGTCTGCTTTCAACTCATAAAGTTTCTGTAATTGCTGGTCGGTCAGCCCTCTTTTGATACTTTCATATATCTCTGTTAATGGGTCACTTTCGCCCGTTGTAGATGTAAGTTCCATAAAAGTATATGCGAATGTGAGTATCCCCAGTAGACCACCACCACTTATCCCGATTTTTATTTGTCTCTGCCTATAGAGTTTTTTAAGATATCTTAAGAAATCCTCTGGTATTGCCGTCGGTGGCGTTTTAGCAACTGCGGATGATTCTGAATCATCCGCATCGGAATCATAATTTACATCAGGTTGTTCGGGAACATAAACCTCACCACCCATCAGTTGTTTAAGCATATCTGCTATTAAAAAAATATCCACAATTGCTTCTGTCTCTGCTTGTGTTAGATTAGCAACTGATGATTGGGCTGGTTCACTACCAACTATAAGCTTTTCTAAAGGTGATTGCTCCCGACGGTCTTTGTGTCTTTCACAGCCGGTAAAGACAGCGAATAGCGAATAGAGAATAGCGAAAAGCAGAAAGAAAGGCAACCCTTCTCTGCTTTTCTCTCTGCTATCCTCTCTCCGCTCTCCTCTATCTGCTTTTTCATACCACGAGCAATTCCGACAATGTATTTCCATAATTGGTCTATCCCTTATTATCTCGCCAGTTCCTCTGCCAATAAATTCTCTTTTACAGATCCAGCACGGTGTTTTCTCATCTAAATGCCCCGTGCCCAAATACTTACAGTCCATCGCCCGTTTACTCATAATTTTACCCTTCTACCCTTCTACCTTCCTACCTTCTACCTTTATCTTATACGCTATTGCCTGATTCTTGCCCTGCTGTTTCGCTTGCCTTAAGGCATTATCAGACATCGCTAATAAATCCCTTGCCATTAAGCCCTTCCGCCAGACAGATACACCACAGGATATTGTAAGGTTTCGTTTTATCAGTGCGGTTGTATCCAGCTTGGCGACTTCTGAACATAATCGCTCTGCAACTGCGAGTGTAATTTCCTCGTCTGCGTCATCTATAATTATCCCGAACTCCTCGCCTCCAAGCCGACCCACATTATCAATATCTTTAACAGAGCCTCGCAGTTCAGAGGCAACCCTTCTTAACACCTCATCACCAACAGGATGTCCAAACGATTCATTCACCTGCTTAAAATTATCTATGTCAATCATAATCATACCGAATGATGTGCCAACCCGCCTTGCTCGTCTGATAGCAGAGTAAAGTTGTTCCTCAAAAAATGCTCTTGTGTGTAGTCCTGTAAGTGCATCTTTCAATGAGACCTCTTTCAGCCGATTGTATGATAAGACAACGCCGCAGATAGAAAGAAAAGTTGAGAGTTTAGAGTTGAGAGTTGAGAGATTTTGCCTTTTCTCTAAACTAAGTTCTCTAAACTCTAAACTATTATCAACGATTATCAGGCACAGCGGCGTGTTTTTATAGACCACAGGATGAAAATACCATTTATCATTCCCGGTTGTCATCTCGCCTGTGACCTCGTCAGATGTTGAGAGCCTAAACAATATTTTCATTTCCTCGTCGGTAATGCCTACTGATATAATTGACTTTTCTAACTCGTCAAACTCCGCTTCCTCAAGCGGGAACACGAGCCCTCTTGTTGAGTTAGTAATAGACATCACACCATTTAACATCGCTCGGACTCGTTTGTCGTCTGTCTGTGCTGATAAAACATTTTTTACCGCCTCTGAAAACCTTGCCCAATTACTTTCCGTCTGTTTTAACTGCTCTTTCTCTTTACTCCAGAACATTTTACTACCTCCTCGTCTTAAAAATCAGCACACCGTCGGTAATTGTAAGTGTGTCTGTTGAGTCATTGGGTCGTAGAGTCATAGTGTCATAGTGTCGTAGTGTCGTAGTGTTCAAATCAACTAAAAACTTAACCTCATTAAAAACAATCTCTAATCCTCTAAAAACATCGCCATCTTTCACAGCAGATATAGTAACCCTACTGCTCGGCTGATATATCCTGATTTTGTCAAAAACAGAAAACACCTCCGGCGGTCTTTTCTGCGGCAGTGCTGAAAATATCCTGCTGACAGATGGTGGAGGTGAGGCATCTTTCAGTAATGCTTCATCTATCGGCACATATAACTCCCAGATAACAATATCTTTTAGTATGATTGGTAAAATTTCTAACACAGTATCGTCAAACTTGAGTATAAAAAGTTTATCTACTCTCGGCTTCCAGCCGAAAAAACCAGCAGTCCGCCTGATGTAATCATCGGCTATAATATGCTGTCTTAAAAATTTGTTCGGGTCTTTTCTCAAAACTGCTGGGACATTTTTAATACCACCTAAAACAATTGCGTTGCCTCCATCGGGAAACTCAACATACAGAATAATGCCATCGCTTTCTATCCCCCAAATACATAGTTTTGCTCTCTGAAGTGCGTTAAGATTTTTAGTTCGCTTCGTTTCCCATTCTGTTTTTGAGACTGCATATAAAGAAACAAAACCCTGTAAGTAATCCACACTGACACCAGGACACACATCCTCTAACTCGTAAATATCCCGAAACGGTGTGCGTTCCCTGTATCCCAGTATTGCCCTTGTTCGTTTCGCGCCCAGTGTAGGAATTTCTTTCAACTCATCGTAAGTAGCAGTGTTGAGGTTGAGAGAGGCAGTGTAAAGTGTAATATGTAATGTGTAATGTAAAAACAAAAAACAAAAAAGGAAAGAGAATACTCGCTGTCGCTTAACCATCATTCTCGCCTTGCGAATAAGCCACTTGGGGTATCTATAAACTTTTTTATACACCATCATTCTCGCTCTCTTACTTTTTTTATCTCTTATTCTCTGTAGTTTATATTCAATTGATAGTCCCATTTCTTTTAGCCCTCATCCCCGATTAAGACTTTCGGGGACAGGACTCCCTGACAAATTTATTGATTTTATCAATCAGTATTTTAAGCGGGTCGCCTTCCCGAACTTTTATCTCGTAAAACCGCATATACGGGTCTGAAAAAATCAAATCCGCTTCTCGTTCTACTCTCTCTATCTGCCCGAGAATTGTATCTGCGACTTTTAATGCGACAATAAAAGCAAAAAATATAAATAGCCCTGCCTCTGCCAGAAGTCCTGCAAGTATAAAATACCGTGTCTTTAATAGAACATACTCCGCATAACTGCCCAGCCCCACTAACTTAAAAATCAAATAACCATCTATTAACATAACAAAAACAGAGGCAATCAAAAACGACACCAATGCATTCATCACTGGTTTAATTACCCACTTCTTGTGCTTCCAATTTACCGTCTCTGTTCGCCGTTCCATAAAAACCAGAGAATAGGGTCGTAGAGTCATAGGGTCATAGAGTCGTAGGGTCGTTGACCCAAAGACCCAATGACGCATCTGCTTTCCTCTATCCACTGCCTCCTGTAAAATACGGAATTATCTCTCTAATATTTTCTATCTGTATGTTCTCAATTCCCTTGAATGAAATGTTTTTGTTATCCACACTTGATAAACATTTCTTAAAACCCCTGCTGTGTGCCGACTCTAATCTGTCGTCAATATCCGCTGTTGATAAAATATTTCCATCATAGTCAACTTTGCCAAGATATACTGTATCATTCGGCAGAAAAAATTGCTCAAAAGCAGACAACAAGGCGGTGATAACAGATAAATCAGCAACCTCATCATTGACATCCTTTGGCGCGTAAGCCCTTAAAAAAATATCGTAATTATTCACGGGCACTCCAAGATACGAAAGCATCTTGATTAAAGAAGTCGCTCTCGCTTTATTAAACACCTCTATCGTTTTTGTCTTTGTTGTTTTCACTACAGGCAGTTTCCTTGACGCCTGAACCTCTATCACAAGCGGTCTGCCTTCGTAGAGAATTACAGAATAACTAACACCAATCTGTGGCTCGGCTTTATGCGGTGTGGTATCGGGCTGAATAATAAACAATCCGCCAGCCTCCATCTTAAAAAATACTATATCATCAGTCGCACCGACCCTGTTCTTTTTAGAA